>DATHLY010000091.1:0-2749 GCA_035487655.1 Rhizomicrobium sp.
TATCGCGTCCATCATCTTGTCCACGGCTTCCGGATCGCGGATGTCGCAGCCGTGGATTTCGACCTTTCCGCCGGTCTCGCCCGCCAGATTCCTGGCGGCCTCTTCGAGCACGTCTGTCCGCCGCCCGCAAATGACCAGTTCGGCGCCCAGCTCCAGGAAGCGCCGGCCCATGGAAAGCCCAAGCCCCGTGCCGCCGCCTGTGACCAAAATGCGTTTCCCCTGCAAAAGATCGGTCTGAAACATCGAATTTCCTTTGTAATTCGCGCCGTTGGAATATCAGCCGCCCTGGCGGGGAGTATCGCCTAAGCGAGCCAAGCCGGATTCTTCAATGCCGGGGTTGTGACATTTTTTGTCATAATTTCAGCAGGCAATTCAATAGCCTACCGCAGTTTCTGCTCATGCCTCATGAGGGCGCAGCAGCTCGCGGGCGATAATGTGGCGCTGGATTTCGCTGGTCCCGTCCCAGATGCGCTCCACCCTGGCATCGCGCCACAACATCTCCAGCGGCAGCTCGTTCATCAGCCCCATGCCGCCCAGCACCTGGATCGCCTGGTCGGTGACCCGCCCCGCCATTTCGGAGCAGAAGACCTTGGCCATCGCCGCATCGGCGTTGGTCATGGTCCCCCTGGCGTATTTATCGGCAACGCTGAGCGTCAGCAGGTCGCCGGCGCGAAGCTCGGTTGCCATGTCGGCCAGCTTGAAGCCCACACCCTGGAAGCGGCCGATGGTCTGGCCGAACTGCTTGCGGGTGGCCGCCCATTGGGTGGCGATCTCCAGCGCGCGCTCGGCCTTGCCACAGCACGTGGCCGCCACCAGCACGCGGGTATTGGATAGCCACTGACCCGCCTGGTCGAAGCCCTTGCCCTCTTCGCCCAGGATGTTGCGCGCCGGCACGCGGCAGTCGTTGAAGGCGAGCTGGTAGTTGCGATAGCTGCGATGGCCTACCGCGCGGGGGCCAAGCCTGAGATCGAAACCCTTGGTGTCGGTATCGACCAGAAAGGCAGTGATGCGCTTGCGCTGGCCTTTGGGCGTCTCGTCGATGCCGGTGACAGTGAACAGGATCACGAAATCCGGCCGCGCGGCGCAGGTGATGAAATGCTTGCTGCCGTTGATGACATAGTCGGCGCCATCCTTCACGGCGCGGGTCTGGATGCCCATGGCATCCGAACCCGCATTGGGCTCGGTCAAGCCGAAGGCCTCCTTGCGCTCGCCGCGGATGACGGGAAACAGATAGGTTTCGCGCTGGTCGTCGCGGCAGGCGTTGAGAATTTCCGATGGGCGGCCGACCCAGCCACTCAGCCCCCAGGTGGATTTGCCCATCTCGCGGTCCATCAGCGTGACGGAGACGTAGTCGAGGCCGCCGCCACCCACCTCCGCCGGCATGTTGGCGGCGAAGAGCCCCATTTCCTTCGAACGCTTCTGGATCTGCTTGCCCAGTTCCAGGGGCACTTCGCCCAGGCGCTCCACCTCGCGCTCATGGGGAAAAATCTCCTCGGCCATGAACTGGCGGATCGTCTCGATGAGCATGGTCTGCTCATCGCTGGGAGAAAAATCGAAGGCCATGATTATATCCCCTTGAAGACAGGCTCGCGTTTGGCAACCGCCGCGGCCAGGGCTTCACTTGCATCTTGGCTGCGCCCGCAGCGCAGGCCCGCCTCGCGCTCGGCAGCGAGCTGGCTGCGGAAGTCGCGGCTGTCGGCTGCCTGCAACAGCCTCTTGGCTTCGCCGGTGGCAATCGTCGGACCGCCGGCGAGCCGCCGGGCAAAGGCGATGGCTGCCTCCTTGAGCGCATCCGCCGGATGGATCTCGCTCACCATGCCCGCGGCTTTCGCCTCCGCTGCCGACCAGAATTCGCCCGTGTAGACGAACCGCTTGGCTGCCGCGAGCCCGATCAGCCGTGGCAGCAGCCAGCTTCCGCCGGCGTCGGGCGGATAGGCCATCTTCGTATAGGCGCAGGAGAAGCGCGCCGTATCGGCGGCAAAGCGAAAATCGCAGGCGAGCGCCAGATCGAGCCCGGCACCCACGGCTGCCCCATTCAGAAGCGCCACCATCGGCTTTGGGAATTCAAAGATTTCCGCCACCAGCGCATGGCTCTCATCGGTCCAGCCATAGCTTTCCAGCGTGCCGGCCTTTTCGGATTCGGCCCATTCGGCAATGTCCGCCCCGGCGCAAAAGGCCTTGCCCGCGCCGGTGAGGATGATCGCGCGGGCCTGCCGGTCAGCACCCGCTTGGCGCAAGGCCGCACGCAGGGCCTTGAGTAAAGGAAGGTTCAGGGCGTTGCGGCTATCCGGCCGGTTGAGGGTCAGGATGCGCAACGCGCCATCGTCGGATTGCTGCAGCATGGCGGGCGCTCCCAGCGGTTGAGAAGCGACAGTAACAGAGCGGTTGCAGCGCAAAAAGTGACCCTCTGTCGCGCGCGCAGAAAGCGCCAGGCAACCCTTTGATTTGATTGATTAGTCATTCAATGAGATACGATTTTAATAATTAAAACATTGACTTACGGAATATGAAATGGCATATACCTCCTATCCTCCTAACAGGAGTCCCGCCATGGGTCGCCTTGAAATCAAGGAATCGCGCCGCGTCCAACTGATCGAGGCCACCATCGACACCCTGGCCCGGCACGGCTTCGCCGAGTTCACCCTGGCGCAAGTGGCGGAGGCCGCCGGCCTTTCCCAGGGCATCGTGAATTTTTACTTCCACAGCAAGGAAGCCCTGCTGGTGGAGACGCTGAAATTCATGGAGGCCG
>DATHLY010000092.1:0-9695 GCA_035487655.1 Rhizomicrobium sp.
CACTGCAGAACAGCGCAATAAGAAGCGCCACCCAAACCCAGGAAAATCGGCGATATCTGATCATCAATCTCTTCGAAGTCGGCGGTCCGAATCCGCCGTCAACCCAGTTGCGCTTCATCCTTAAGCAAAGCAAATAGCAGATGGTCGGCCCATTCGCCGTTAATCAAAAGATAGCGCCGCGCCAAACCCTCCTGCCTAAAGCCGATGCGCATCAAAAGCTTGCGGGAGGCGTCGTTGCCGATCAGGCAGGCTGCTTCGATGCGGTGCAAGCCCAGAGTGCGGAAAATGAAAGGGATCAAGACCTTCATCGCCCGGGTCATATAGCCTTGGTTGGCGAATTTGGAACCAATCCAATAGCCAAGCGTGCAGCACTGAGTCACGCCGCGCCGGACATTGGACAGGGTGCAGCCGCCCAAAAGTTCGTCGTCGCCTTCGCGCAGCACGAAGAAAACATAGGCCGAATCCTGCCGCGTCTCCTTTTGATAGCGTTTGATGCGGCGGCGAAACGCGCCGCGCGTCAACTCGTCATCGGCCCATACCGGCTCCCAGGGCGTGAGGAACTGGCGGCTTTCGGCGCGCAGCTTGGACCAGACGGGAAAATCGGCGACGCGTGGATAACGCAAATAGACGCCCTCGCCGCGGATCACCGGCTGCTGGCCACCCGGAAAAGTGAGTCCGCGCATGAAGGCGATTGGGCTGGTCTTGGCAAAGGCGGCTTTGACCATTACTCGGCCGCGTCTGGAATAGTGGCCGGGGATGCAAATCGCCGCGCGAACACCGCATGGGGCTCGAGCTTTGTGACGGGTCCGACCGCGGCGATGGTAGGCTTTCCTTCCCGCATCACCCGAGCCGCATAGCGTTTGACCGCGCTCGCATCGATGGCATCGAGCTGGGCGACGATCTCGGCCGCCGATTGCACCTTGCCCAGCGCAAACAATTGCCCCGCAATCTGTTCGGAGCGAGTGCCCGGCCGCTCCATGCCCATCAGAAGCGAGACTTTAAGCTGGGCGCGGGCACGCGCCACTTCGGCTTCGGTCAACTTGACGGTGATAGCCTCCATCTCGCCGGCGACGACCGCGGAAATTTCCGCCGCCTCGCTCTCGCCCGTGCCCACATAGATGCCGAGAAAGCCCGAATCCTGAAAACCGTTGGAAAAGGCGTAGATGGAATAGCACAGGCCGCGCTTTTCGCGCGCTTCCTGAAACAGGCGCGAGGAGGTTCCACCCCCCAACGCCGTGGCATAGATCTGGGCCACGAAATAATCCGGATCGCGGTTGGAAAGGCCCGGGAAGGCATAGGCGACATGCGCCTGCTCCAAGTCTTCCAAGGCCCGGAAATCGCCGCCCACATAATGCGCCGGCATCATGGCCGGCACGGCGCCGGGGTTGAGGCCGGCACATTTTTCTTCCGCCAGCCGCACGATCTGGGCATGGTCCACCGCGCCGGACGCGATCAGGGTCATGCCCTCCAGCCGGTATTGCGATGCCATGGTGGATTTCAAGAGCTCGCGGCTGAAACCAGTGACCGTCGCCTCTTCCCCAAGGATCGGCCAGCCCAACGGCTGGTCCTCGAAGATCGCCGATTGCAGATGGTCGAACACGATGTCGTCGGGCGTATCGCGCGCCTGTCCCAATTCCTGCAGCACCACCTGACGCTCGCGCTCCAGTTCCGACTGCTCGAAAGTCGGGTTGGTGAGGATATCTGCGATCATGTCCAGCGCCAGGGCCACATCGTTCTTCAGGATGCGGGCATGGAAGGCGGTCTGTTCGCGGCTGGTATAGGCATTGAGCACGCCACCCACCGCTTCGATCTCTTCGGCGATGGCGCGGGCGCTGCGCGTGGTGGTGCCCTTGAAGGCCATATGCTCCAGCATGTGGGAGACCCCCATCTGGCTGGGTTCTTCGTTGCGGCTGCCGGTATTGACCCAGATGCCCATAGCAGCGCTTTCCAGCCCCGGCATGGGATCGCTGACCACCGTCAAGCCGTTGGAAAGTTTTGATATTTCGAGGGTCATGACGCCAGTCTAGAAGAGATGAACCGCTTAATCAAAATCGGGTCCTTGTCCAGAACTTCCAGCCTTTCGGGCAGGTCTTTCAGCTCGGCAAGCCGTTTGGGTTCCGGCGGGACAGCGCCGATCGCCTCCGTCACGGCCTGGGGAAATTTGGCCGGATGTGCGGTGGAAAGGATCACCACCGGCGACAGCGGCTTTCCCATTTTCATCGCGGCGGCCACCCCGACCGCGGAGTGCGGATCGATGATCCGCCCGGTCAGCTTGTAGACGGCCTTGATGGCGGAGCGGGTTTCATCGTCATTGCTGGCAAAGGCGCTATAGCGACTGCGCAGCTCGGAAAGAACCGAAGCGGGCAGTTCCAGCTTCCGCGTGCGCGCGAAATCACTCATGGCGGCGCTGGTCCAGTCCGCGTCGCGATGCGCCGCCTCGAACAAGGCGCGTTCGAAATTCGACGCCACCTGGATGTCCATCGAGGGGCTCAAGGTGGCGTGACTCGCGCCGCTGGCATAAAGACCGTCGTTCAGGGCGCGCGCCATGATGTCGTTGGCGTTGGTGGCGATCACCAACCGCGCCACGTTCAGGCCCATGCGGCTGGCCGCTTCGCCCGCGAAAATATCGCCGAAATTTCCGGTGGGCACTACAAAGGTTGCGGCCTTTTCCAACGAAGCGGTGGCGGTGAAATAATAGACGCATTGCGCCGCGATGCGGGCGAAATTGATGGAATTGACCGCCGTCAGGCTGATCTCGTCGGCAAACGCCTTGTCGGCGAACAGGGCTTTCACGATCGATTGGGCGTCGTCGAAGCTGCCGTTCAGCGCGATATTGTGGACGTTGGCATGGCTTGAGGTCGTCATCTGCAGCCGCTGCACGTCGCTGACGCGTCCCTTGGGATGCATCACAAAGAGGTCGATGTTGGGAATCCCACCCAATGCGGCGATGGCGGCGGAGCCGGTATCGCCGCTGGTCGCGGCAACGATCGTTGCCCGCCCTTCCCGCTTGGCCAGCGCGCGGCTGAACAACTGGCCCAGCACCTGCAGCGCGATGTCCTTGAAGGCGAGCGTGGGGCCGTGAAACAGCTCCAGCAAATAACGGTCCTCGCCGATCTCGGTCAAAGGCGCGATGCCGGGCGCGTCAAAGCCGGAATACGCGGCTTCCACGGCGGTCCGCAATTCCACATCGCTGAATGAACCGCGCGTGAATTCGGACAGGATGCGGAAGGCGGCATCCTGGTAGCGCATGTCCTTGAAGCGGTCCGTAACCTGCGGCCAGTTTTCGGGCAGGTAGAGACCGCCGTCGGGCGCTAGGCCCGCCAAAAGTACATCGGAGAAGGAGGCCGGGGGCGCCGTCCCCCGGGTGGAAACAAATTGCATGGCGGGGGTTATAGGGCCCCTGCTTCGCCCAAACTACCCTTGAACCATGCCGGACCTCGGCTATTTCCAGGCAATCCGGCCCTTGGAAATATTATAGGAAAACCAAATACATAGAAGAACAACGGCCAGTCCGAACCAAGTCACGGCATAGGAAAGATGTTGATTGCGGAAACTGAACACGGTCTGCCCGCCCTTGGGCCAGCCACCGGGAATCGGTGTGGCGTCTGCTTCGATCACCACGGGCGCAGAAAGAGTGAGGTGGTCGGCAGCCGTAATCGCCTTGAGATCCCGGGCATACCAGATGCGGTGCGCCACATCCGGCGGCGGGGTGAAGAGACCAGGGGCGTCGGGCGCGCGCCACACGCCGGTGATGGCGAGCTCGTCCGAAGGATTGCCTTGCCTCCGAGTGACGGGATCGAGCCTTTCCTTCGGCACTTCGCCACGATCCACGATCAGCGTCTTGCCGTCATCGCTGTGGAACGGCGTCAGCACATGATAGACGGCCGCGCCCGACGCGTCAGTGGTGAACACATAGGTCTCCTTGGCGTGATCGAAGCGGCCGCTCAGCATCACGCGGCGGTATTGCGCGTCATCGGGTTTCATCGCCAGAATATGATCGAGGGTGAGCGGCGGCGCCGTCATATGGCCGGTCACGGTCGCGATCAGCGCCAATTTCCATTGCAGGCGCTCGAGCTGCCACACACCCAGCCCGCATAGGATCGCAACCAGGAGGACGCAGGCAATCGTCAGGCCGGGATAGGGCCTGAACGTCATCCCAGCCTGCCTTCGCCCGCCTTGTGCTTGTATTGCAGCACCAGCAGCGCGGATTTGGAGAGCCTGAGGAAGATCGCGGTCAAAAGGCAAATCAGCGGCAGCCACAAGACTGCATGCACCCACAAGGGCGGCTGAAAGCTGAACTCCACCCACAGCGCCAGGCCGCAAACGATCGCGCCGACAATCAGGATGCCGAACACCATGGGACCGTCACCGGCATCGAACATGGCATAATCCAGAGCGCAAGCCGGACATTGCGTCTTGAGCGCGATATAGCCGGAAAACAACGCACCGCTCCCGCAGCGCGGACAGAGGCCGAGGAAGATGGCTCTGAATGTGTTGGGCGCTTCTACCGTCATGGCTGCCGATGCATTTTGTTCGTCCGAGCAGGAGCGCCGAGCGATGTGTGCTCAACGCACATGAGTGAGTTCGTAGCGCCAGCGTACGAACGCGACGCACTCGGCGGACAAAAGGCTAGCCGCCTGTTACGGGTCCTTTGCCCCAAACATAAATGCAGGCGAACAGGAACAACCACACCACGTCGACGAAATGCCAGTACCAGGCCGCCGCCTCAAAGCCGAAATGGCGGGTGGGCGTGAACTGGCCCGCAATGGCGCGGAACAAGCATACGGTCAGGAAGATGGTGCCGATGATGACGTGGAAGCCGTGGAAACCGGTGGCCATGAAAAAGGTCGAGCCATAGATGGCCTGGAGGTTGCCCGCGCCCGCTGCCAGCGCCGAGTGCGCCGCGTCGGTGAAGGGCTGCAGCGCCAGATGGTTGAAGCCGAAGGTGAAGGGCGCATGGGCATATTCATAAGCCTGCACACAGGTAAAGCTGATGCCCAGAAGCACCGTCAGGATCAGGCCCTGCACCGCGCCCTTCTTGTCGCCGGATTGGATGGCGTGGTGGGCCCAAGTCACGGTCGTGCCCGAAGTGAGCAGGATCAGTGTGTTGAGCAGCGGGAGATGCCAGGGATCGAGGGTGATGATACCGGCCGGCGGCCAGGTGGGGACGCCGACATCACTGTGGAAGATGGCGGTGTTGAAATAGGCCCAGAACCACGCGACGAAGAACATCACTTCCGAGGCGATGAACAGCAGCATGCCGTAGCGCAGGTGCAGCTTCACCACCGGCGTGTGATTGCCCAGCACGACGGATTCCCGGATCACGTCGTGCCACCAGCCGGCCATGGTGTAGAGCACCAGCGCCAGGCCGACGAGAAATATCCAGGGCTGTCCATTCACCGGCAGGCCGAAGAAGCCGGCATAATCCTTGTTCATCCAGAACACGGCGCCGATCAGCATGGTGAAGGCGCCAATCGAGCCGACCAACGGCCACGGGCTGGGGTCCACCAGATGATAATCGTGCTTCACATCGCTACTCATAGGACTAGCCCCTCTAGTGGCCGGAATGTTCGTGCCATTGCACGATGGACATCAGATAAAATAACAGAACCACACCAGCGAGCATGAGCCCCAGTGCGATATTGCGTTTGCGGCGGGCCCGGTCGGCATCATCATCCCTCACGACCAGAATGCCAAGGAAGACAGGGACAAGGCGGGAATCCCGATCAGCTTCTCGACGATCAAGGAGGCGAACAGAGCCGCCAGATAGAGCAGCGAGACGCCGAACAGGCGGTGAGCGGCAGGCTCCTTGACCTCATTGGTCTCGCGATAGGTGGCGATGGCTTCCCACAGGAACCAAAGGCCGATCCCTGCGGATGCCGCGAGATAGAGCGCCCCGCCGATCTGCAGCATGGCCGGCAGCACACCCAGCGGCACCAGAACCAAGCTGTAAAGCAGTATTTGAAAACGCGTATGCGGCTTTCCCTTCACCACCGGCAGCATGGGAACGCCGGCGCGGGCGTAATCCTCACTACGCCAAAGCGACAGCGCCCAGAAATGCGGCGGCGTCCACATAAAGATGATCCCCACCAGCAACAGCGGCGCCAGTGTGAGGTCGCCGGTCACCGAAGCCCAGCCGATGGCCGGCGGCAGCGCGCCGGACAACCCGCCGATCACGATGTTCTGCGGCGTGCGGCGCTTGAGCCAAAGCGTATAGACCACGACATAGAAGAAGATGGTAAAGGCAAGCAGCCCCGCCGCCAGGAAGTTCACGAACAGGCCCATGGTGGCGACCGCCGCCACCGCCAGCGTCCAGCCGAAGGCCAACGCATCCTGGCGGGCTATGTATCCCATCGGGATGGGACGGGTCGCGGTGCGGGTCATCAACCGGTCGATGTCGCTGTCATAGGCCATGTTGAGACAGCCGGCAGCGCCCGCCGCCACCGCGATGCAAAGCAAGGCGGTAAAGGCGGTGAGTGGATGGACATGCCCCGGCGCGGCGACGATGCCGGCCAGGCCCGTGAACACCACCAGCGACATCACGCGCGGCTTCAGCAGCGCAAAGAAATCGCCGACGGTGGTGACGCGGGGATAGGCCAAAGAGCGTGTCAGCGACAGCGACATGACTTACCGGATGGTTCCTTACCGAATGCGGGGCAATTCGTTGAACTGATGGAAAGGCGGCGGCGAAGGCAGCGTCCATTCCAGGGTGGTGGCGCCGACGCCCCAGGGGTTGTCGGCGGCCTTGCGCTTCTTAGCGAAGGCTTCCGCGACCATGACCAGAAACACCAGCAAGCCGAAGCCCGCGATGAAGGCGCCGATGGAGGAAACGTAGTTCCAACCCGCATAGGCATCGGGATAGTCCGCATAGCGGCGCGGCATGCCGGCCAGCCCCAGAAAATGCATGGGGAAGAAGGCCAGGTTCACGCCGACGAAGGTGATCCAGAAGTGCAGCTTGCCCAGAAACTCGTTGTACATGTAGCCGGTGAACTTCGGGAACCAGAAATAGAAGCCCGCGAAGATGGCGAACACCGCGCCCAGCGACAGCACATAGTGGAAGTGCGCCACCACATAATAGGTGTCCTGCAGCACCACATCGACGCCGGCATTGGCCAAGACCACGCCAGTGACGCCGCCCACGGTGAAAAGGAAGACAAAGCCGATCGCCCACAGCATGGGGGTTTTGAACTCGATCGAGCCGCCCCACATGGTGGCAATCCAGCTGAACACTTTGATGCCGGTAGGCACCGCGATGACCATGGTGGCGAACACGAAATAAGCCTTGGTATCAACGCTCAGTCCCACAGTATACATGTGGTGCGCCCAGACCAGAAAGCCGATGAAGCCGATGGCGACCATGGCATAGGCCATGCCCAGGTAGCCGAAGATCGGACGCTTGGAGAAACAACCGATGATGTGGCTGATCATGCCGAAGCCGGGAAGGATCAGGATGTAGACCTCCGGATGGCCGAAGAACCAGAACAGATGCTGGTAGAGGATCGGGTCGCCGCCGCCCGCCGCATTGAAAAACGACGTGCCGAAATGGCGGTCAGTGAGCAGCATCGTGATGGCGCCGGCCAGAACCGGCAGCGACAGCAGCAGCAGGAACACGGTCACCAGGATCGACCATACGAACAGCGGCATCTTGTGCAGAGTCATGCCCGGCGCGCGCATGTTGAAGATGGTGGTGATGAAGTTGATGGCGCCCAGAATCGAGGACGCACCCGCGATGTGCAGCGAGAATATGGCAAGGTCCATCGCCGGTCCCGGCGAATAGGTGGTGGAAAGCGGCGCATAGATGGTCCAGCCGCCGCCAACCCCCATGCCCGCGCTATCGCCTTCCACGAACATGGACAATACCAGGAGCGCGAAGCTGAAAGGCAGAAGCCAGAACGAGATATTGTTCATGCGCGGGAAAGCCATGTCCGGCGCCCCGATCATCAGCGGCACCAGCCAGTTGCCGAACCCGCCAATCATGGCCGGCATGATCATGAAGAACACCATCACGAGCCCATGACCGGTGACGAGAACATTGAAGGTGTGGGGCTCCTTGAAGATCTGCAGGCCCGGATACATCAATTCAGCCCGCATCAACATCGAGAATAAGCCGCCGATGCAGCCAGCCATCACCGCAAAGATCAGGTACATCGTGCCGATGTCCTTGTGGTTGGTGGAATAAACGTAGCGGCGCCAGCCGGTGGGATGGTGCGCGTGATCCCCGCCGTGATGGAGATTTTCGTGATGGGCATCGAAGGTGGTGGTCATGACGATATTATTTCCTATTTCGACGCGACGCGGGTGGCGTCGTTCTCAATCGCGGCAAATTTCTTCTTGGAGTCGGCCAGCCAGCTATTGTACTCGGCCTCGCTCACCACATGCAGTTCGATGGGCATATAGGCGTGGCGGGCGCCGCACAGTTCGGAGCACTGGCCATAGAACACGCCGGTCTGGGTGGGCTTGAACCAGGTCTGGTTGATGCGCCCGGGCACTGCATCCATCTTCACGCCCATCTGGGGCATGGCCCAGGAATGGATCACGTCGGCGCCGACGGTGTCGATCTGGATGACTCTGTCGACCGGGACATAGATCGGGTTGTCGACACCCAACAGGCGGGGTTTTCCGGCCTTGGCCGCATCCACATCCGACAGACCCAGCGAGTCATAGGTGAACCCCGCGGCGGAGCCCGGATATTCGTAGCTCCAGAACCACTGCTTGCCGATCGCCTTGATGGTCACGTCGGGCTTGGGGATCGCCGCTTCGAAATAGAGCAGCCGGAAGGACGGCACGGCGATGAAGACCAGGATGATCACCGGGATCAGGGTCCAGGCCACTTCCAGCAGGGTGTTGTGCTGAACCTTGGAGGGCACCGCATTGGCGCCGGCGCGATATTTGACGACGATCCACACCAGTAGGCCGAGCACGAACAGGCAGACGAGGACAATGATAACAAACAGCAGGCGGTGGAAACTCTCGATCTGCTCCATCACCGGCGAGGCGGCGGGCTGGAAGCCGGTCTCATAATTGTATGGCAGCGCGGCCGCAGGCAGGCCCGAAAAGGCCAGGAGGGCGGCGGCTGCCGCACCGATGCCGGATTTCCGCAAAAACATGCTCGCGACCTCGCAAAAGATCAGGGCGGTGAAATCCCGGCCCTTTTTCAGATTCTTGGCGGGGATTTAGAGGGGTTAAGCCCTTAAAGTCATTGCGACCTTATGGCACGGCTCGAGCTCTGGTCCAGGCCAGCGGACGGGGGCTGTTTCGAATTGCCCCGAATTGCCCAGCGAGCGCTTGCCGGAACCGTCGCGAACCCCGATATCTAGAGCCAACCGCACCTTGCGCGGGGCTTTTTGCCGCTGCCAACAGCTTTTCGGAGACGCCGATGGCCGACCATGATCTTTTCTTCTCCCGCACCGGCATGGACCGGGGCCGGGTCCAGCAGACCGTGGATCAGGCGCTCAAAGGCTCCGACGACGGGGAATTGTACCTGGAATACAGCCAATCCGAATCGTTCAGCTATGACGACAACCGGCTGAAGGCGGCCACTTTCGACACCAGCCAGGGCTTTGGGTTGCGGGCGGTGGCGGGTGAAGCAACCGGCTATGCCCATGCGTCGGAAATCTCGGAACAGGCTATCGCCCGCGCCGCCAACACGGTGCGCGCCGTGGCGCAAGGCTGTAGCGGCGTCGCCGCAGCAGCCC
>DATHLY010000093.1:0-3207 GCA_035487655.1 Rhizomicrobium sp.
GATGTGGTAGTCGAAGCTGGCATAGCCGCGGCTCACGCTTTTCAGCCGGTCGTAAAAGTCGAACACCACCTCGTTCAGCGGCAACATGTAGATCACCATGGCGCGATTGCCGGCATAGGTGAGCTCGACCTGGCGGCCGCGGCGGTCCTCGCACAGCTTCAGCACCGAACCCAGATATTCGTCGGGCACCAGGACCGTCGCCTTGATCCAAGGCTCATCAATATGATCGATATAGGTCACGTCCGGCATGTCGGCCGGATTGTGCAGCTCCTTCAAATCGCCGTTGGTGAGATAGACCTGATAGATCACCGAGGGCGCGGTGGTGATCAGGTCGAGATTGAATTCGCGCTCCAGCCGCTCGCGCACGATTTCCAGATGCAACAGGCCCAAGAAGCCGCAGCGGAAACCGAAG
Organism: Rhizomicrobium sp.; assembly: GCA_035487655.1. Taxonomy (GTDB): domain Bacteria; phylum Pseudomonadota; class Alphaproteobacteria; order Micropepsales; family Micropepsaceae; genus Rhizomicrobium. The sequence goes on from DATHLY010000093.1 coordinate 413, forward strand.
CCCAGCGCGGCGCTGGATTCGGTCTCATAGGTGAAGCTGGCATCGTTGAGATGCAGCTTGGACAGCGCGTCACGCAAATCTTCGAACTGGGCCGCGTCCACCGGGAACAGGCCGCAGAACACCACCTGTTGCGCCGGCTTGAAGCCGGGCAGGGGGGTTGGCGTGCCCTTGCGCTCGTCGGTGATGGTGTCGCCGACCTTGGTGTCGGCCACCTGCTTGATCTGGGCGGTGATATAGCCGACCTCGCCGGGGCCCAGGCTTTCGACCGCAATCTTCTTGGGCGTAAAGACGCCGATCTGCTCGACCTGATAGACGGCGTCGGTCGCCATCATGCGGATCTTGTGGCCCTTCTTCAGTTCGCCGTCGATGATGCGAACCAACACCACCACGCCCAGATAGGCGTCGTAATAGGAATCGATCAGCAACGCCTTGAGCGGCGCCTCCAAAACCCCCTTGGGCGGGGGCAGGCGCGTGACAATGGCTTCCAACACCTGGTCGATATTGAGTCCGGTCTTGGCGGAAATCGGCACCGCGCCGCTGGCGTCCAATCCGATCACGTCCTCGATCTGCTGCTTGATCCGTTCGGGCTCGGCGGCGGGCAGGTCGATCTTGTTCAGGATCGGCACGATCTCGAGCCCCGCATCGATCGCCTGATAGACATTGGCGAGCGTCTGAGCCTCGACCCCCTGGCTGGCATCCACCACCAACAGCGCGCCCTCGCAAGCCGCCAGACACCGGCTGACTTCATAGCCGAAGTCGACATGGCCGGGCGTGTCCATCAGGTTCAGGATGAAGGTCTCGCCGTCCGGGGTCTTGTATTCCAGCCGCACCGTCTGGGCTTTGATGGTGATGCCGCGTTCCCGCTCGATATCCATCGAATCCAGGATCTGGTCTTTCATCTCCCGGCTGGAGACGGCCCCGGTGAACTGGATCAGCCGGTCGGCCAGCGTGGACTTGCCATGGTCGATATGGGCGACAATGGAAAAGTTGCGGATTTTGGACAGGTTAGTCATTTGCGGGCGGGGTCTAGCAGACTGGGGGCCCCCATTCCACCGACTTTTCCGGCTATAACCGCCCCCATGCTGCATTACCTTTACCTGGATTATGGCGGGCGCGCCCAATACCGGCGGGAGCTGAAATACAGCCTGATTTCGCTGCGCCAGGAGCTTGCGGCCGCGCCGGATGTCCGGATTGTGGTCTATAGCGACGCAGCCAGGCATTATGCCAATTGGCCGGTGGAGGTGGTGAATATCGCCGCCAAGACCCAGGACTGGTCCGGCGGCGGCCTTTACCATCATCGCATCAAGCCGGCGGTGGTGCTGGATGCGCTGAACCGTTTTGCCGCGCCGGTCTGTTTCATTGACAGCGACTCCATCATCCGGCCCGGTTTCCATGCCGACGTGTCGGCCAAGATGGCGCCCCAGGAAGTATGGTCCGTCACCAAGACGGCGCTGGTGATGAACCACTTTGAACTGCGCAATCCTTTTCCGCCGCTCAAAGGCTTTCGCACCACCCTGCCGCATTTGGGGCAGGTTCGGTACGACACCGCCAACAGCTGGATGTTCAATTCCGGCCTGATCGGCGCCTCGCCGGTGCATGTTCCGCTGATGGAAGACGCGCTGGCCTATGTCGACGCCTTGATCGGGCGGGCGCGCAAATTCCCCACCATCGAGCAATTGGCGCTGAGCGAAGTGGCGCGGCTGTCCCTTACTCCCATCGCCGAGGTGCGCGCCACCTTCCTGCACTATTGGCAGGGGCGGCGGCGTATCTATATGGCCAGCCGGATCGAAAAGAGCCTGTCGCCCGATTGGGATGACCTGACGCCGCCGAAGGAATGGGACAAGATGAATTATTGGGCGGTGCGGGCCTATAATTATTATTACGGCGTAACCCACGCTTTCTCGGGCTGGTCGAAATGAATGGCAAAAAGGCTAGGAGCGGTGGCGTGGCCGATAGCGGCAGCGTATCGGCGAGCGACCATAAAAAAAGTGCAGCCACAGAGTTGTGGCCCGGCCAATCTGTGCCGCTATTGAAGGCGCTGCACATTCTCACCCACAATGGCGGGCTGAATGCGGATTCCCGGCGCAAGCTCAAGCAGGTTCAGCATCTGGCGCAGCTGATCAAGCCGGCAATCGACGAAAGCCTGAAGGACAAAAATCAGCCGGTGCTGGCCGATCTGGGCGCGGGCAAATCCTATCTGGGCTTTATTCTCTACGATCTTTATTTCCGCCCCGCCGGGCGCGGCAAGGTCGCGGCGGTGGAAGCGCGCCCCGATCTGATCCAGACGGCGAAGAAGATCGCGGAGGAAAGCGGGTTCGACCGCATGGATTTTGTGGAGGGCAAGATCGCCGATTCACAAATCGGCGCGGTTGACATCGTCACCGCGCTGCACGCCTGCGACACGGCCACCGATGAGGCCATCCTGTTTGCGCTCAAGCATCAAGCGAAGTTCGTGGCGCTGGTGCCTTGCTGCCAGGCGGAAGTCGCGCGAGCCTTGGAAAGCGTCAAAGGCCCGCTGGAGCAATTGTGGCGCCACCCCCTCCAGCGGCGGGAATTCGGCGCTCATCTCACCAATGTGCTGCGCGGGCTCTATTTGGAAGCGCATGGCTACAAGGTGCGGGTGACCGAATTCACCGGCTTCGAACATACCCAGAAGAATGAGATGATCTTCGCCGAGCGCCATCAGCGTTCCAATCCGCGGGCGCGGGCGGAGTTTGAGAAGCTGGCGGAACAGATTGGCGCGGGGCCGGGATTGTTAAGTTTTTCCTCTCCCCTTGAGGGAGAGGAAGAAAAAT
>DATHLY010000094.1:0-4411 GCA_035487655.1 Rhizomicrobium sp.
CCCCTGATCAATTGGCTGAACCGCATGGGCGAGATGCCCTATGGCCATGAAACTCCGGACGGCTATCCGCTGACCGCCGCAAGCTGGTCGGGACCGGGTGAAATGGCGACGCGCTTTGAGGTCGCCCAGCAGATTGGCAGCGGCGCCCGCAACCTGTTCCGGCCAATCACCCCTGAAATGCTGGCTCATCTGCGCGCCAATCTTCAGGCCAATCCAGCGAACGCGGAGGCCAATCTCCAGGCCATGCTTCAGCCCGATCCTCAGGACCGGACGCCGGCGCCTGCGCTGCTGGAGACCGCCTATTACACTCAGCTGACCGCGTCCCTATCACCGGCGACCAGCAATGCCATCGCGCAGGGAGCGTCCCAGGCCGATCGCAATGCGCTGTTCCTGTCCTCGCCGGAATTCATGCGGAGGTGATCATGAATGACCCCCTCCTGGCTCGCAGGCTGCGTCTCGTTCTGCTGGTCGCCGCGGCTTTCCTTCCCATGGCTGCAGCCGCGGCCCCGGCGGATCTGGCCCTGGTCAATCGGCTTTCCTGGGGCGAAACCGCTGCAGGCACGACTCTGAACGGCCAAAGCCTTCAATCCTGGGAACAGCTGCAGCTTCATCCCGGCGACGACGGCCTGCCGCAGGATGTCCAGGCCGCGATCGCCGCCATGGAGATTAGCCAGAAGTCTCTATCCCAGATCAACGACGAAGTGCGCGAGCTGCGCCAGGCGCAGCAGCGCGCCCAAGGCACATCGGGCGCCGACGCCACCCGCAAGGCCTATCAGGACAAGCTCAACCAGCTGATGCGCGAGTCCCAGACCCGCTCGCTGCTGCGCGACCTTTATTCCAGAAACCAACTTAAGGAGCAGCTCACCTGGTTCTGGTTCAATCATTTCAATATTCATGCCCCCAAAGGCGAGATTCGCGCCTATGTGGGTGATTATGAAAGCACCATCCGCAATCACGCCCTGGGCAAATTCAGCGATCTGCTGGTCGCCACCGCCATACACCCCGCCATGCTGGTCTACCTCGACAATGCCCAGAATGCGAAAGGCCATATCAACGAGAATTATGCCCGCGAGATCATGGAGCTGCACACCCTGGGTGTCGGCTCGGGCTACAGCCAGGAGGACGTGCAGCAACTGGCGCGCATCCTGACGGGGGTGGGCGTCGATCTGTCCGCCCGGCCGCCGGGTGGATGGCGGCGCGGCGATTTCCGCTATGACTTTTCCGACCGCAATCACAGCTTGGCGGTGTTCAACGCCGACCGCCACGATTTCGGCGAAAAAAAATTCCTGGGTACCACGATCAAGGGCAGCGGCATCAACGAGGTCGCCACGGCGCTGACGATCCTGGCGGTGGAACCACCCACCGCTCATTTCGTCTCCCGCAAGCTGGCGCAATATTTCTGTTGCGATTCTCCGTCAGTCGAGCTCGTCAACGCCATGGCGGCGACCTGGAAACGCAGCGATGGGGATATCTCGGAAGTACTCGCGACACTGTTCGCGTCGCAGGAATTCGCTGCTTCGCTGGGACGGAAATTCAAGGACCCGGTTCACTACGCCGTATCGGCGGTGCGCGCCACCTATGGCGATCAGGTCATCTCCGATCCTCAGCCCTTGCTCAACTGGTTGAACCGCATGGGCGAACCGCTGTTCGGCCATGAGACGCCCGACGGCTATTCGCTGATCGCCGCAGGCTGGTCGGGGCCGGGCGAGATGGAGACCCGATTTGAGATCGCGCAACAGATCGGCAGCGGTGCGCGGCAGCTGTTCAAACCCCAGAACGGACCGCCGCCGCCCGCACCGCCACCGGTGCTGCAGCAGACAGCCTATTACACCGCGTTGACGCCCGCATTGTCGCAGGCCACCGCCAGCGCCATTGCCCAGGGGGCAAGCCAGGCGGATCGCAACATGCTGTTTCTTTCGTCACCCGAATTCATGCGGAGATAGCCATGCAAGATGACCTCCTTCTGAACCGCAGGACACTTCTCAAGTCGGCTTTATATTCTGCGCCGCTCTTTACCGCCGGCCGCCTCTATGCCGCGCCCGCATCCGGTCCGCGCCTGCTGGTGGTGTTCCTGCGCGGCGCCTATGATGCCGCCAATATTCTGGTGCCGGTAGGCAGCGACTTCTATTATGACTCCCGCCCCAACATCGCCATCAAGAAGGACGTCACGCTGTCGTTGGACGGCGATTGGGGCCTGCATCCTGCCTTGAAGGACACCATCCTGCCCTTGTGGCAGCAGAAGGAGATCGCCTTTATCCCCTTTGCCGGCACCGACGATACCTCGCGCTCGCATTTCGAGACCCAGGACACCATCGAATTGGGCCAGCCGGTCGGCGGCAGCCGCAATTACCAGTCGGGCTTCATGAGCCGCACGGCGGAGGTCCTTTCCGGCACCAAGCCGATCGCCTTCACCACCCAGTTGCCGCTGACCTTCCGCGGCGGCGCGGCCGTGCCCAATATCGCGCTGAATTTCGCCGGCAAACCTGCCGTGGCCGAGCGCAATGCGGCCCTGATCCAGGCCATGTATCAAGGTCAGGACCTGGCACCCGCCGTGGCGCAGGGTTTCCAAGTGCAAAGCGAGGTCTACAACACTTTTTCCAGTGAGATGATGGCGGCAAACCGCAATGCCGTCACGACCCGCGGCTTTGAGCTTTCCGCCCAGCGCATTGGCGTGTTGATGCAAGACAAGTTCAACCTGGGATTTGTCGATATCGGCGGCTGGGATACCCATGTCAACCAGGGCGGAGAGCAAGGCTATCTGTCCAACCGCATCGGCGAATTGGGGCGCGGGTTGGTTGCGCTAAAGACGGCGCTGGGCCCGCAATGGAACGACACGCTGGTGATCGTGGTCAGCGAGTTCGGCCGCACGTTTCGCGAGAACGGCAATCGCGGCACCGATCACGGCCATGGTAGCGTCTATTGGGTATTGGGCGGAGCCGTGCGCGGCGGGCGCATCGCCGGCCCGCAAGTGGCTGTGTCTCAAGCCAACCTGTTCCAGGACCGCGACTGGCCGGTTTTGACCGACTATCGCGCATTGATCGGCGGGGTGCTGGGCAAGAGCTATGGGCTGAGCAAAGCGCAGCTGGCGCAGATTTTCCCGCAAGCCACGCCGGTGGATTTGGCGCTGGTTTAGATCAACTCGCCAAGGCCTGTTGATCGCGCGATCTAATCGCCTCCACCGCCGCATCTATCTCTGTCAACTGATCGTCAGGCGATTTTTCGGGATAGAAGACCTGGTGCAGGCTGAGCGCCGCATGGCCCAACAGATGCATGGATGCATTGCGGTCCACGCCCGCCACCAATCCCTCCGCAGATGCCAGAACCGACTGGCACCATTCCACGGCCGACGCGAACTCGCCGTCCTTGGCGCGGGTCTCGATAGCCTTGCCCAGGAGCTGCAGCTTGATGAGATCGGGCGGTGCCTGACCGGCGAGAAGTGGCTGGTCCTGCAGAAGGCGCCACAAGACGCAGACCTGGAAGGAATCGCGGCGCAGCTTTTCGGTGGTGAGCTTCTCGCGCGCCACTTTCAACTCGGCGTCCAGCTTGCGGGCGATGGCGTCGCCGGAAAGCCTGTCCTTGGCCTTCATTTTCAGCGAATTGGGCGGCTCAAACAGCTCGACATTGTCGGCGCGTCCGCCATCCCGGCGGCGGTCGGGCCCGACATATTCGGTGGTGATGACGAATCCCTTGCGGCGGTCGACATGGGCTTCAATGCGCTGACCCAACAGCGCAGTGGAAAAGGGCCTGAGCAGCAGGTCGTCGGCGCCGCTGGAGACCACGCGGTTGATCAGCGTGGTGTTCTTCTCCCAGGCGGTGACGATGATGACGATGAAGGGATTGTGGCCCGCGCTGCCTTGACGCAACTGCTGGATGACGGTGCACAGTTCCTCGGCTGCGCCTTGCGCCTCGCACATGGCAATGTCCGGCGGATTGCTCTGCACCGCCTCGATAAAGGCTTCCAGGGTCGAGACGGTCTCGGTTTTGCGGAAACCCAGCGAATACATGGCCGAACGCGTCGCGGTGCGGTTGGACGACACCGGATCGTAAATCAATACGTCGACACCGTCGAAAGACAGTTTGCTCATAACCCACACCAAGCGCGCGTTTTGCTGCCCAATTTTTTGCTGTGAGGATGAGGCGCGCCGGGTTAAAAAAGGGTCAGGCAACAGGGTTTACGCTCTTTAACCAGCTCCCGCTCGCGCCTATGCCGCTGGTTGTACCGCCGCGATAATGCGCAAGAAATCATCGCTTTTCAGGCTGGCGCCGCCGACCAGCGCTCCTCCCACTTCCGGCAGCGACAATATTTCCGTCCCATTGGCGGGATTCACCGAGCCCCCATACAGGATCAACATCCCGCGCGTGTCTTCTCCCAGTCTTGCAACCAGACAGGCGCGGATATGGGCATGCATGG
>DATHLY010000095.1:0-4459 GCA_035487655.1 Rhizomicrobium sp.
GAAGGCGGGCGGGCCTAATCCCTTTGTCGATCCTGAGGGCTACAAGGCCTATATCGCCAACCGCGAGGCCGCCTTCCGCAAGGAACTGGCCAAACAGCAGGCCGCCGGCAAAATGTAAGCGGGTAGTCCAGCCTTTGATCGCCACGTCAACGCTTGACCGCGGCGTTATTATGTCTACAATGTAGACAAAATGGAGACCCCGATGGAATTGCACGCCTGATGGAATCCTTGGGGCAGTTCGAGCAGATCGTGCTCACCGCTATTCTGGCGCTGGAGGGCAACGCCTATGGCGTCACCATCCATGCCAAGGTCGAGGAATTGTCGCGGCCTAAGAAGGCCACCCGCGGCGCGGTCTATGCCACCCTCGATCGCATGGAAGACAAGGGGCTGATCTCCTCCTGGCTGTCGGAGCCGACCAAGGAGCGTGGCGGCCGCTCCCGCCGCCATTACCGCATCGAGAAATTCGGAGAGAAGGCGCTGCGGGATTCCGCCCGCACCGCCCAACGCCTTGTCGAGACCATTGCCCAGAATCTTGGGGGACTGGCATGGAAGCCGCGCTGAACGAGCCGCCGCCCTGGATGCAACAATTCGTGTTGCTGGCCATCCCACCCGCAGCGCGCGAGAGCGTGGCGGGCGATCTCTGGGAAACCTATCAGAGCCCCCATCAATATGCCGCCGAGGCGCTGCAGACCGTGCCGCTAGTCGTCATCAGCCAGATGCGGCGCAACCTGAACCCGCTCGCCCTGACACTGCAGGGCGCGCTGATCTTCATTTGCCTGGGGGGACCGGCGACTCTTCTGCTTCTGCCCTTGCTGATGCTGCGCGATGCCTATCAGCCGATCGCGCGTCCCAGCCCGCGCCGCGCCATTCGCGAGGCGGTCCTGCTGTCTTCCGCCGCCATGGTGCTGCTGTTCTTGTTCATGTCGATCCATCCGCCCTTCCCCGTCCGCGGCGGCGTGGATCCCTTCACTTGGCTGAGCTTATTTCTCGCCGCGCTGTTCCTGTCTCCGTTCCTCTGCCTGTTCCGGGCCGGTCTCATCATGCAAGGCGACCGCCGCACGCCGCTGACCGCCAACGACTTGTCGAAGGACGCGCTGGCAAGCGCCTATGAGTCGTTCCTGCAGGGCTCCTTTTGCCGCAACATATTGGAGGGCGTGGCGCTGACCTTCGCCGCGGCGAGCGGCTTTTTCTTCGCCTGGAATTGGCTGTTGGTTGGGCTGTTTGTTCTGGCAGCCATCTATCTGCTGATGGATTCCCTGCCCTGCTCTTCATCCGCTCGCGACTTTGTCTCCCTGCGGGCGCAGTATCAGCGCGAACTGGCCCGCCAGGCACAGTTGCGCCGCTTCTTGCGCTGGCTGTGGTTCGCTCCCGTACTGGTCGCGCTTCATGCCAGGTCGATTGAAAGCGTCCCCGGCGCCGCAAATTCGTTGGCTGTGTTGCTCAATTGTGTCGCCGTGGCCATTCTCTGTTTCCTGGTTGCGGCGCTGAATCGGGAGCATGGCGGACGCGTGCAGGAACAGATCGGTCAGCTTGACCGCGTGCGGGAGTCTCTTGCGGATGTCAACCTGCCCGAACCGTCAGTCGCGAACCGCTAACCCCCACCACCACCACTTTCATCCCGGACGACAGTGATTCGCTGCCTTCCATCTGGGCGGCCCATTCCTTGCCATCGACAAATACCCGCCCCTGCCCGCCCGCAAAATCACCCGCCGCCACGCCATCCAGGCCGGCCAGGCGGGTGCGGGTATCGTTGATGTCGCCTCCCAAGACGGCACGCGGGAAAAAATGACGCCCGGCAAGCGTCGTGACGATGGTGAGAATAGCAAAGATCACCAACTGCATATTCAGGTCGAAGTGCCACAGAAGCCCCAACAGGCCCATGGCCGCGGCCGATCCCGCCGGCCAGAGCAACCAGCCGGTGCTTGTCCCCACTTCGATCGCCAACAACACGCCGCCAATCGCCAGCCACAAGGCGAAAGGATTTTGCAGCAGCCAATCCATCTCAGGCTCCCACGTTTGGAACCGATGGGGAATTGGGCGTCCGGGGCGGCTGTGGCGGGATGGTGGGCCTGGGGCCTTGGCCGACGGCGAACTTCACCAGCTCGCCGATGCCGGCAATGGAGCCAGTGATCCCGGCCATGTCGGCGGGCACGATGACGGTTCTCTGCTGCGGGCTGCGCGCCAATTCCGCAAACGCATCCACATATTTCTGGGCGATGAAATAGTTGATGGCATTGACGTCGCCCTTGGCGATGGCTTCCGACACCGCAGTGGTCGCCTTGGCTTCGGCTTCCGCGGAACGTTCGCGGGCCTCCGCATCGCGGAAGGCGGCTTCGCGACGGCCTTCCGCTTCCAAGATCGCCGCCTGCTTGGCGCCCTCGGCGCGGGTGATCGCCGCCTGGCGCTCGCCATCGGCCTCGGTGATGACCGCACGCCGTTCGCGCTCGGCTTTCATCTGCCGCGCCATGGCATTGGTGATGTCCGGCGGCGGCACCAGGTCCTTGATCTCGATGCGCGTCACCTTCACGCCCCAAGGATTTGTGGCGTGATCGATCGTGGCGAGAAGCCTGCTGTTGATCTGATCGCGCTGGGACAGCACCTCATCCAGGTCCATCGAACCGACCACGGTGCGCAGATTGGTTTGCGACAATTGGGTGATGGCGAAGTTGAGATTGTCCACCCGGTAGGCCGCCTGGGCCGCGTCCATCACCTGGATGAAGACGATGCCATCGACCTGCACGGAGACATTGTCCTTGGTGATGACGTCCTGCTGGGGCACATCCAGCACCTGCTCCATCATGTTCACGCGCCGGCCGATCGACTCTATAAATGGGGTCAGGAAGGCCATGCCGGGCGACAAGGTGCGGGTGTAGCGTCCAAGCCGCTCGACCGTAAATTCCTTTCCCTGCGGTACGATCTTGATCGCCTGGAACAGGATGATCAGCGACAGGAAAACCAAAACAAGCGCGACAATTTCCATGTTTCTCCCCGAGCGGCCCGAGCTTGAACCTATCCTGGGCCCAATTCTCCTTCCATCGCAAAATCCGTTAAGCTGAAAAAAATTGGACAGGGAGAGGCGCATGACAGGACCCAATCGGAGAGATGCGCTGCTGGCTGCGATGGCCGGAATGGCGGCGGCCTCGGAAGCGGGCGCCCAGACCACGAGCCGCAACCGAACTGAGGATCTGTCAGCATATGCCGTGAACCTCGATACCTGGTTCAAGCAGGTGCCGTTCGAGCAGCGTTTTGCGCTCGCGAAACAACACGGCTTCAAATTCATCGAATTCTGGACGGTGGACCGCGGCAACGGTACCAAAGCGTCCGCCATCCGCGCGCTATGCGACGCCAATGGCCAGACTGTCACGCAATTCGCGCCCGCCTGGCCCAATTTTGGTGATCCGGCAAAGCATCCCGACCTGTTGAAAACCACGGAGATTGCAATTGCCGACGCCCGAACCCTGGGCACGAGCCAGTTCACGGTCACCGGCCATTCCCTGATCGATGGCATGAGCCGGGAGGCACAGCTTGCCGGTTACCTCGCAGGGCTGATGCGCATTGCACCCATGCTGGAGGCGGCCGGCATGATCGCGCTGGTCGAGCCCTTCAACCGGGTCAATCATCTCAATCATCTGCTCAACGGCTCGCAGCCTGTGCTGCCGATGGTGCGCAGCGTGAATTCGCCGCGCGTCAAGCTGCTATGGGATTTCTACCATATGCAGCTGGAAGACGGCGATTTGATCGAGAAATTCACTGCCGGTGTGGATCAGGTGGCGCATGTGCAGATCGGCGATGTGCCCGGACGTCACCAGCCGGGCACCGGTGAAGTCAACCATGCCAATCTGCTCAAGGCCGTGCGCGCCGCCGGTTATCGCGGAAAGATCGGGCTGGAATTCATGCCGTTGGACCAGGACGATGCCAAGGCGGTGAAGGACATGCTGGCGCTGGGCGTGTAGTGCTAGAGCGCGGGTGCGGAAAAGGTATCGCAGGCCTCCATCCGTCCGCCATTCAAGCCGCGCTGAAACCAGTGCACCCGCTGTGCGCTGCTGCCGTGCGTAAAGGAATCCGGCACGATATAGCCCTTGCTTTCCTTCTGCAGCGTGTCGTCGCCCACGGAAGAGGCCGCGCGCAAGGCGCCTTCGACATCGCCATTCTGCAGGATGGCGAACTGCTGGTTGGCATGATAGGCCCATACACCTGCATAGCAGTCGGCCTGCAGCTCCGTCCGTACCGACTCGCTGTCGGCGCCACGTGAGGGCCCGCGCGGCCCCATGCTGCCCATGCCGCCACGCTCCATCACGCCCATGAGGTTCTGGATGTGATGGCCATATTCATGCGCGATGACATAGGCGCGGGCAAATTCGCCCGGCGCGCCAAAGCGCTTGCTCAGTTCATTGAAGAATGCCAAATCCAGATAGATGTGCGAGTCGCTGGGACAATAGAAGGGGCCCGCCGAGGATTG
>DATHLY010000096.1:0-6090 GCA_035487655.1 Rhizomicrobium sp.
CTACAGCCTGTCCCGTCTCCCCAAGAAGAGAATAAGTGTTGCCGAGATCGTTATAGGCTTCGAAGTAATCGGTCTTCAGCCTGACGGCCTGCTGAAAGCATCCGATCGCCTCCCGATAGCGCTGCTGAAAGCGCAGGGCAACGCCCAAATAGGAGTGCGCCTTGGCCAGGCCGGGCAGAGTGGCGATCGCCCGCCGCAATGAGGCTTCCGCGTCGCAATATTTGCCCTGCCCCAACTGTGCAAGCGCACAATTGACCTGTATCTCGGCCATGTCGGGCCGAAAGGCGAGCACCTCGCGATAGGCAGTCTCGGCTTCCGCCAGACGCCGGGCTTGGTGTAGCCCAATGGCCCGGCGCAGCTGCGCATCGAGCACGGCATTTGGTACGGCCATGCAGCTCCCTCCACCACCAGTCTAGTCGGGATGGCAGCGTGAGACCAGCAAGCAGGAAGTCATCTGGTCGGTCGCCAGACTGGATTCGAGATTCTGGCGTCCGCATCAACTACGTTCAGATCCAGTGACGGATATTCACGTTCCAGGCTGACGCAGCAATGGCGGTACGTTTTAGCGCACCGCTACACTGGAACTGGATTGGGATAGGTGCACGTTTGCATGCGCCAATCCGTTCCGGTTCTTGTTAGATATTGCCCTGAGCGGTGTTGATGGCCGAGGAAATGGCCTGACCCAGGTTGCTGGCGGCCAGCGCAATGCCGGCGCCGACGATGGCCAGGATCAGCGCATATTCGGCCGCGGCAGCGCCCGACTCGTCACGGATGAAGGACTTCAAGAAATTCCGCATGTGAAACCCCATTGTTGCAGTTGATAGCGTCTGCTCCGCACCTGCCCCTTCGAAAAGGCCGGCGGCGTGAGATGGCCTTAGATCTGGCCCTGAGCGGTGTTGATGGCCGAAGAAATGGCCTTGCCCAGGTTGCTGGCGGCCAGCGCAATGCCGGCGCCGACGATGGCCAGGATCAAGGCATATTCGGCCGCGGCAGCGCCCGACTCGTCACGGATGAAGGACTTCAGAACGTTTTTCATAGGATGACCTTTCTTTGGTTCACGCCCGCCTTCGCAAGCGCCGTGCCAACCCGGAAGATTCTGGAATTTGCTGGTCAATGCTGGGGCCAGCTCGTGCCTGGGCGTTCATCCCTCCCTGCATCGTTCAGGATTGGCACTGTGCGCGAGCGAGTTGTCTTGCCTCAGCACAACCGCCGGTCGTCAGGCTTGGTTCGACCGTTCCATCGCCGCTTCGGCCTTCAGGCTGTCCAGGTCGCGGAACAGACTTGCCACCGCCAGCGTACGGCCGCCGCGCCGGATCCGAACCAGCCCATCCTTGGCCATGAGATCGCCTTCAACGGCGAGTTCGTCCCAGCTTTCGGCATGGCCGACATAGTTGATCGAGATGTCGTAATGCTGGCTCCAGAAGAAGGGAACGGCGACAAACTTCTCGCCAAGTCCCAGCATGTTGCGCGCCGCTGTCTGCCCTTGTCGTGTCGCCACCACCCAATGCTCGACACGAATGGCTGCGCCACTGTACCGGTCGGGCCAGCGCGCGATGTCACCGGCGGCATAGATATCCGGCGCGCTGGTGTGAAGAAATGTGTCCACTGCGACGCCCCGGTCAAGTGCAAGTCCGGCGGCTTGCGCCAATTGGATGCGCGGCCGCACGCCCACGCCGATCACGGCAAAATCGGCCTGAAGGCTTGTACCATCCTTGAGAGTCGCGCGCCCCGCCTCAAAGGTGCTGACAGTCGTCCCAAGATGAAACCGCACGCCCCTTTGCTCATGCAGAGCGCGGATGACATCGCCCAATTGAGGTCCCAGCACGCGCTCCATTGGACGCGCCTCGGGCGCAATCACATGGACCTCCAACCCGCGTGCGCGCAGCGCGGCCGCAACCTCCAGTCCGATGAAACTGGCGCCGACCACCAAGACTCTGCGGGCGGTCTGGGCGCGCGCAATGATCTGACGGCAATCGGCCAGGCTGCGCAGAGTAAAGACATCGGACGTTGCGGCACCGGCTAGGTCAAGCCGGATCGGCTCGGCACCGGTGGCGAGCAGGAGCCGGTCGTAGGAAATGGTCCTGCCATCGACCAGCTCAACTTGCCGCTCGCGCGGATTGATGGCCCCCATCCGGGTTCCAAGACGCAGATCAATGCCATTCTCTCCATAATAAGTCTCTGGCCGCAGCGGTACCCATTCCTCCGGCGCGCTGCCGGCCAGATAATCCTTGGACAGGTTGGGGCGGTCCACGGGCGGCGCCGCGTCATCACTGACCATGATGACTTCGCCCTGATAGTCCTGGCGGCGCAGCATTTCGGCGGCGGCAAAACCAGCCGCGCCGCCACCCGCGATCACGATTTTTCCGGGCGCCTTGCCTGTGGCGGACGAACGGGACTTTGGCCGCGACATCTTTCCGCGCACATAGACCTTGCCGTCCATTTGCTCGACCTTCCAGCAATCGAGCGGATCGAAGGCAGGGGCATGCAGCGCCTCGCCGCTGGCAAGATCAAAACACGCGTGATGCCAGGGGCACCGTATGGTTCCGCCAACCACAAGCCCTTCGGCCAGCGGCCCGTGATAATGGGTGCAGTGGGGAGAGAGCGCGAAGATGTCCGCCTTGCTGCGCACCAGCAGCACGTCTTCCTCGGCCACATGGCCAACCAGCATGCCATCTTCCGGAAGCGAAGCGAGTGCGATCCCCTTGGTGAAATCGGGGCCTCTTGATTTGGTCTCGTCCTCGGCCATGGCGGCTCTCCGCCTTGCATCGCACACAGCATAACCGGTACCGGAAAAAAGCCAATGAAATTGGCCATTTCATCGGTGAGCGCAGGTAATTTTCGCCGTTATTTGCGTTTTTCCGGAACTTTCTTTCATATTGGCCGAGCGCTGCAGGAATTGATAACCGCAACCTGCATGCGAGGTGGGGACCGCATTGAACAGAGAAGGCAAACCGGTGCCGCGTCGTCGCTGGACCATCGGCATCCTTTTGGGCGCCGGTGTCCTGGTCAATTATATTGACCGCATCAGCCTCTCGGTTGCCGCTCCCCAGCTTCAGCGCGACTTCGGCCTGTCCCCTGAAGCCATCGGATTTTTGTTCAGCGCCTTCTTTTGGTCCTACGCGGTGTTCCAGCTGCCCGGAGGTCTGCTGTTGGACCGTTTCGGTATAAAGACCGTGGGCCGCTGGGGCACGTTCCTTTGGTCTGCAGCATCCGCTGCAACCGCCTTGACCAGCGGATATGCCGGAATATTCCTGGCCCGCCTGCTGCTGGGGATCGCGGAAGCTCCCGGCATGATCGGCAATCAGAAGGCGACCGGCCTTTGGTTTCCCACCCACGAGCGTAGCCGCTCGACGGCCATATTCGATTCGGCCGCCAAGTTCGCCAATGTCATAGGCGTTCCGGTTGTCGCCTTCTTCATCGTGCGTTTCGGCTGGCGTTGGGGATTTGCCGTCACCGCCATGCTCAGCTTCGCCTATTTTGTTGCCTACTGGCTGATGTATCGCGATCCCTCGCAGGACAAGCGTCTTAGCCGGCAGGAGCATAGCTATATCCTTGCCGGGGGCGCGACACCGGAAGGCCGGCCACCGGCGGGGCAGGGCGACACCCTCGCCTACGTCCTGCGCAACCGGAAAGTCTGGGCGCACATGGTCGGATATTCAGCCTATGGTTACTCCTTCTACCTTTTCCTGACATGGCTTCCCGGTTACCTGGTGGAAAGCCTGCACATGAGCATCTTGAAGTCGGCCGGCTTTGCCACCATCCCGTGGATTTTTGCGTCCCTGGCGGATCTTTTGATCGGCGGCTTTTTTGTCGACTATTTGATTGGGCGCGGCTTCGACGAAACAAAGGTGCGCAAGACTGCGATTGCCTGCGGCATGTCCGCGGGTCTCGCCGTGTTCGGCGCCGCCTATACCGTCGATCCCTTCTGGGCGATGGTGTGGATCACCATTGCCCTGTCCGGCCTATCCGCCGCGGCGCCAGTTGCGTCCTCCATCGTGTCCCTGATCAGTCCCCGCGGCGCCGCCGCCACCGTCGGCGGTATCGTCAACCTGACCAACAATCTGATGGGCGTTGCCGCGCCCGTGATCACGGGTTTCATTGTGGGCCTGACCCACTCGTTTGCCGGCGCATTCCTGGTCGCGGGGCTTGTCTTGATTGTGGGCATCTTTTCGTACCTTGTTGTGCTTGGCCGGATCGAACCCATTCCCGAACCTCTGGCGGCGGTTCAAACAGGTGCTTAGAATCATGAAATGCGGTCAATCCCGCGCGAGATTGTAATGCCCGTCGATTGTCTTATCCGCGAAGCGCGTGTGTTGGATGGTACGGGCGCGCCCTGGTTTGTCTCTGATGTCCTGCTGCGCGATGGTCGCATCGCGGACGTCGGCAAGTCGTTACACGCAGAGGGCGCTCCTGTCCTGGAAGCGCGCGGGCTTTATCTTGCGCCCGGTTTTATCGACGCGCATTGCCATGATGATCTCATCTGCCTGCGTGAGCCGGAACGCGTCGAGAAGATCGCGCAGGGCGTCACCACACTTGTGGTCGGAAATTGCAGTTTTTCGCTATACCCGGCGACGTCCCGGTCCGCCAAGGATCTCAGGAAGCATTTTTCGACTCTTCTAGGTGAGGTTTCTTCCGATGAAGTGTTTGATGGTTTGGCGAGCTATCGAAGCGCCATCCATGCGCGCGGTCTGGCCCTGAACCTCGTCTCTCTTGTCGGGCATGCCGCTCTTCGCATCGCGGTTGTCGGTCATGAGAAACGCGCCGCCACTATTGCCGAATGCATGGACATGCAGGCGCTGCTGGCCAAGGAGTTGCGCACAGGCGCGGCCGGTCTGTCTCTTGGTCTTGTCTATCCGCCCAGCGCCTATGCCGATCGCAATGAGCTTTTGGCCCTGTCGCGGACGGTGCAGGAGCATGGCAAGTTGCTGGCGGCGCATATCCGCGGCTACGAAGGCGACCTTCTGGACTCCATGGATGAATTCATTGATTTGCTGCGAGATTCCGGTGCGCCGGGATTGCTGTCTCATTTACAATCGGCGGGCCGCCCGAACTGGGGACAGATGGGCAAAGCGTTGAACAAGTTGGAACAGGCGCGCCAACAAGGCACCGACATCAGTTTCGACATGTATCCCTATCCCGCAGGCAGCAGCTATATTCTCCAACTGCTGCCCACCGATGCGTTGGAGGGTGGGTTTGATGCCCTGGTCGCGCGCCTGTCACAAACGGATTTTCGCGAGCGGCTGCATCTTTATCTGGAGGGGAAGGATAAGACCGCTCCGCCTTCCAAGGTGTCGTTGATCGGCTGGAGCAATGTTCGCATCTCCGGTGTCAGCAATCCCGGCCTCAAAGCCCTGGAGGGCCTGGACATGGTCGAGGCGGCCGCGGGCTTGAGCATCACGCCATTCGAGCTGTTGGTGCGCCTTATCCTGGAGGATCAGGGCCAAACCGGTATCGTGATGTTTCAGCTGGACGAAAAGGATTTGCATGCCGCCTGTACGCACAGATTGCATATGGTCGGATCGGATGGACTGCCGAGGCCCGGCACCAAACCGCATCCCCGCGCCTATGGGACATTTCCGCGTGTCGCCGGGCGGCTCCGGCGTGAAGGCTGGTTTCCACTGGAAGATGCGGTCTGCCGCATGACGTCGCGGGCCGCGGAGCGGTTCGGACTGACGGATCGCGGCTTGGTACGGCCCGGGATGGTCGCCGACCTGGTGCTTTTTGACGACGCCATTGAGGACCACGCCACGTTTGATTCACCAACGCAGTTGCCAACGGGCATAGAGCATGTCTTTGTCGCGGGCGAAATCGTGATGGAAAAGGGAATAATGACAGGCCGGCTGCCTGGCCGGGTCTTGGGTTAAAAGGGAGGAAAGGCGGAATGCGTAAAGCGATCATGGTCGAGGGCGCGGCAAAGCCCGGCGGGCACTATTCCCATGCCGTCATTGCGGATCGGTTTGTCTTTGTGGCGGGCCAAGGTCCGGTGGACCCGGCCACCAATGCCATGTCGGACAAATTCGCAGATCAGGTGCGGCAGACCTTGAAAAACCTGCAGACAATCTTGCGCGGCGTGGGCGCCGATATGAAGGA
>DATHLY010000097.1:0-3466 GCA_035487655.1 Rhizomicrobium sp.
CGCAGAATTCGCAGCGGGCGCGGATGATGCCGTCGGGATCGGCCAGGCCTTCGCGTTCGTCTTGGGTATAGCGCTTCAGCACCTGGGTGATGCGGTGGGTGTCGCAGTCGCAGCGGAAAATTACGCGCTCCAGCGGCGCGACCCGCACCTCGTCCTCGTGAAACAGGCGCCAGAGCAGAGTTTCCGGCTTAAGGCTGGTGTCCACCAGCTCGATATCCTCGACTGTCTTGAGCAACAGCGACAGCCGGTCCCAGTCATCCGACCGGGTTTCATGGCCCTGCTTGGCAGACTCCGGAGTCATTTGCAGCATCAATCCGCCCGCGCGCCAGCGTGGGCTTGGATCGCCCGCGACATAGAGCGGCGCGGCGGCCAGCCGGATCACAGTGGGCAATTGTTCGCTTTGCGCGAAATAGGTTTCCGCCGAGGCGCCGATGCCATGGGGCGAAAGCTCGACAATGCCTTGATAGGTCTTGCCGCCCAACCTGGGTTCAATGGTGATGGCCAAAGCCCCCTTGCCCGCCAGTCTGTCAAAGGCCTGCACGTCCAGCGCCGCAAAGCGTTCCGCATCCAGCCGGGCATAGCCGCGCACACCCAGGTCGCGGCTCTCGTCGGCGCCGTAATAATCGGCGGTCACCAGGTCGAGCGGGCCGTCACCCTTGGTCTGGATGGTGAGCCGCCCGTCCAACTTGAGTGCGGTTCCCAACAGCGCCCCGAGCGCCACCATCTCGCCGGCCACCCGAGCGGCAGGCTCCGGCAGAACATGGGCGCCCAAGGCGCGGGCCGAGGCCGCGTCCAGACGCACCAGGCGGCCGCGCACGCCGCACCTTGCGATGTCGAAAGGCAGAACGAAATCGCCATAGGGCGACGGCTCAAGGTCAATTTTGTCAGGCATGACCGACCAATATGGCGATCAGCCAGACTCTTTCAAGCTCGCCCTCAAGCAGCGGAGCGGTAGGGCAAAAATCAAGAGAGAGCCCAGGCCAAAATCGCCTTCTGCGCATGCAGGCGGTTTTCCGCCTCGTCGAACACCACCGATTGCGGCCCGTCGATCACCTCGTCGGTGACTTCCTCGCCGCGATGGGCGGGCAGGCAGTGCATGAAGAGGGCATCTTTCTCAGCGCGCTGCATCAGCGCGGAATTCACCTGATAGGGCTTGAGCAGATGCTGGCGCTTTGTGGCATTGTCGTCGCCCATCGACACCCAGGTGTCGGTGACCACGCAGTCGGCGCCTTCCACCGCCGTCTCGGCGTCGGTGGTAAATGTCACCAACCCGCTGGGCTCGGCCCAAGCGCGGGTTTCCTGGTCGACCGTCAGCTCCCGGGGCGAGGCGACGTTGAGCTTGAATCCGAACCGCACCGCTGCATGCACCCAGCTGGTGAGCACATTGTTGCCGTCACCCGTCCACGCCACCGTGGCACCCGCGATTGAGCCCTTATGCTCCTCATAGGTCATCACATCCGCCATCACCTGGCAGGGATGAGACCATTTGGTGAGGCCGTTGATCACGGGAATGGTGGCATTGGCAGCCAATTCCTCAACCATTTCGTGATCCAATAGGCGGATCATCACCGCATCGACATAACGCGAAATCACCCGCGCCGTATCGGCAATGGTTTCCTCCCGCGCCAGTTGCATCTCATTGCCGGTGAGCATCAGCACACCCCCGCCCAACTGCCGCGCGGCCATGTCGAAGGAGATGCGGGTGCGGGTGGACTGCTTGTCGAAGATCATCGCCAGCACCTTGCCATTCAGCGGCTGGTCGGCATCGGGCATGCCTTTGGGCATGCCGGTACGCGCCAGCTTACGCTTGCGCGCATCGGCGATGACGGCTTTGAGCGTAGCGCTGTCATGATCCGACAGGTCCAGGAAATGCGGGGGTTTGTTCCTCAAGGGCGCATTCATTGTGCAGCCGCCTTCTCCTCTTCCATCTGGGAAGCGGTTTTGTTCAACAGTTCGACGCCGGTGCGGGCTTCGGCCTCGCTCAAGGTCAAGGGCGGCAGCAGGCGCACCACATTATCGCCGGCCGGCAGCACGATCAGCCCGTTGGCGCGCGCCGCATTGATGAAATCGGTGCTGGAAGGTTTCATCTTGAGCCCGATCATCAACCCCTGCCCGCGCACGCTCTCGAACACGCCCGGATGCGCCGCCACCAGCGCACCCAGCTGTTGGTGCAGATAGTTGGCGATCTTATTGACGTGATCGAGGAAGCCGGGCTCCAAGATCATGTCGATGGCTTCATTGCCCACCGCCATGGCCAGCGGATTGCCGCCATAGGTGGTGCCGTGGGTGCCCACGGTCATGCCCTTGGCCGCTTCGGCACTTGCCAGTACCGCGCCCACCGGAAAGCCGCCGCCCAGCGCCTTGGCCACCGTCATAATGTCGGGGGTGATGCGCAAGCCTTCATAGGCGAAGAACTTGCCGGTACGGCCCAGCCCGGTCTGAATCTCGTCAAAGATCAAAAGCAGGCCCTTTTCGTCGCACAGCTTGCGCAAAGCCCGCAGGAATTCCGGCGCCATCACCCTCACACCGCTTTCGCCCTGCAAGGGTTCGATAATGATGGCGGCGGTCTCAGGCCCAACCACCTTGTTTAGCGTCTCCAGGTCGCCCGCCGCGATCTGGACAAAGCCCGGCATGCGCGGACCGAAGCCTTCCAGATATTTTTCATTGCCGCCGGCATTGATGGCGGCATAGGTGCGGCCATGGAAGGCGCCCTCGAAGCTGACGATATGAAAGCGTTCGGGATGGCCGCTGACGAACTGGTAGCGCCGCGCCATTTTGATGGCGAGCTCGATCGCCTCGGTGCCGGAGTTGGTGAAGAAACAGGTGTCGGCAAAGGTGCTGGCGACCAGCTTCTTCGACAGGCTTTCCTGCCCCGGCACCCGGTAGAGGTTGGAGGTGTGCCACAGCTTGCCGGCCTGGTCGGTGAGCGCCCTCAGCAACCTGGGATTGGCGTGACCAAAGGCGTTGACGGCGATTCCCGCGCCCAAATCCAGATATCGCTTGCCATCCTCGGCGAAAAGGTAAGAACCCTCGCCACGGACGAAGGCGACATCCGTCCGGTTATAGGTGGGAAGCAAAGCCGGAAACACGCGGGAGACTCCTCTGTTACTATTGAAATTAAAGTACAAATCACGGCCGAAGACCTGCGTTTATCTGCTTTCCATGACGCTCCGACAACCCCGTACCCGGCATCGTAGACCCGCCCTTGCCAATGGGCTTTATCCCTTTCACGACTGGAATCATGGGGAACTATGCTGTTGGCAAACCGGGCGCAAGACGTTGATTAAATGGACTATTCCCATGGCCAAGGCTTGCGGTAGCAGACACCCCGCGTCTCCATGAAGTGATTGCCGGGGTCAGTTATTGTCGGACACACGCCCTGGTCATCGACCCAGACATACCCTTTGGCCATCATACAGGTGTATTCGAAATCGGCAGCTTCGCCGCGCGAATGGTCATCCGCGTT
>DATHLY010000098.1:0-6950 GCA_035487655.1 Rhizomicrobium sp.
TTCAGTTATAGCCGCAGCGTTTGTGTGCCGCGGGACAAATACGCCCGGCACCGCAGGTGATAATCTTGCTGTCCACCGCGCGCCGGACAAGGTCCGCCAGCCCCTCTATGAAATCCGGATGTGTCCCAACTGTGGCGGCGCGGCGATAGTCCGGCACACCGGATGCCGCCGCCAGCTTGCGATATTCGATATCCAGCTCCACCAGGGTCTCGGAATGTTCGCTGACAAAGGCGATCGGCGCTACGATCACGCCCTTGCCGTCCCGGCCGGCGCGCGCGACCTCGGCATCGGTGGAAGGCCCAATCCATTCCAGCGGCCCCACCCGGCTTTGGTAACAGACCACCGCTTCCAGTTCCGGCCTATCGAGCAGCTTGGTGATGGCGGCGGCCGATTGCTCGACCTGCCATTGGTAGGGGTCGCCCGTGCGGACAATGCGCTTGGGCAGGCCATGGGCGGACAACAGCAGGCGATAGGACAGGCCGGGATTGAGGTCTTTCGCCGCCTCACGGATTTGAGAGCTCGCCGCGGCGACAAAGCCTGTTTCCCAGGGATAGCAGCAGACCCGCGAGGTTGGCGTGTTCAACCCAGCCCGTTTTGCAGCCCGCGCCCAATCCCTGAACGAGGATCGGGTGGTGGTGGTGGAATATTGCGGATAGAGCGGCAACAGCACGATCCTGTCGGGCTGGAAAGCCTTCACGGCCCGCGCCGCGCCATCGCTGAACGGATGCCAGTAACGCATGGCGACGAAAGCCTTCGCTTCCATGCCGCCTCCTGACAGCGCCCGTTCCAGCGCATTGGCCTGGTTGCGGGTCTCCTCAAAGATCGGCGAACGCCCACCGATATGGGCATAGATCTGATCCGCGATGGGGGCGCGCCGTTTTGCAATCATCCGGGCCAAAGGCCAACGCAAGATGCCGGGCAGGGCAATGATGGCCGGGTCGGAAAAGAGATTGCGCAGAAACGGTTCAACGGCCTCCGGAGAATCCGGGCCGCCCAGATTGAATAGGATGACAGCGAGCTTCATCCCCTGATGCGCTTCAGCAGCTGTTCCACATGCGCAATCGGCGTCTCGGGCAGGATGCCATGGCCCAGATTGAAGATATGCGCCCGGCCCTGCATCGCTTCGCCTATGTCATCCACAGCCCGGTCGAGCGCGGCTCCCCCCGCAATCAGGGCAATCGGGTCCAGATTGCCCTGAAGCGCGCAAGCCAGATTCTCCGCCGCCCAGCGCATGGGCGCCGCCGTGTCCAGGGACACCGCATCCACGCCGGTCGCCTGGACGTAGATTTCATATCCTGCGAGCGTCGCCGCGCGAGGAAAACCTATGATCTTGGCGCTGGGGCGGGCCGCGCGCACCGCCTTGATGATCTTCTTGGTCGGCTCGATCACCACTTGGCGGAACAGCGTGTCGGGAAGGCCGCCGGCCCAACTGTCAAAGATTTGCACCACATCGGCGCCGGCATCGAACTGACGGATCAGGTGAAAGGATACGCATTCCGCCAAGATATCCAGAAGATATCCAAAGCCCTCCGGATCGCGATAAGCCCACAGCTTGGCCGCCTTCTGTTCATCGCCGCCCGCGCCGGCCGCCAGATAGGTCGCCAAGGTCCAGGGCGCGCCGGCAAAACCCAATAGGGCCGTTTCTGCGGACAGCTCTGCCCTGATCAGGCGCAGCGCCTCATAGACCGGTTCGAAATAGCGGGCCCAATGATCTTGGTTCTCGACGAACCCTTGCGCAGATGTCACAGGCTCAAGCCGCGGGCCTTCCCCTTCAGTGAAGGTTACCTTCCGGCCCAAGGCCTCCGGCACGGTCAGGATGTCGGAGAACAGAATGGCGGCATCGAACCCGAAGCGGCGCACCGGTTGAAGGGTCACTTCCGCGGCATATTTCGGTGTCAGCGCCATGGCCCAGAAGGATCCGGCTTGGGCCCGCAGAGCGCGATACTCCGGCAGATAGCGTCCAGCCTGGCGCATGAGCCAGACTGGCGGCACTTTCTCGGCCGCACCGGTCAACACATGCACAAGCTTGGACGCACCACACTTCAAAACAACACTCCTTAAGACTCTAAGATGATGAAGATGATGTTAGGCCTGTGGGTTGTGGGGCAAATTGTGAAAGTGGATTTGGCTTAAGCGAAGGCGCGCGGGGACTCAAGCGCTTGGGTGAATTGCGGCACCTGCGAGAAAGCCGGCATGCTATGTTGGCGACCGGCAAAGCCATCCCCAATGCCCTCCCATGTCCTCAAGGGTTTGCACTTTTATCCCTTTCCCGGCTAGGAGCCTGTGTTCCATTCCCGCTTCATCCCAGCCTTAACCCCAGCCTGACTGCCCAATCTGGATAACTTCTGTGGATCATAAATTTCATATCCATCTGGTGTCGGACTCCACCGGCGAAACCTTGAACGCCATGGCCAATGCCGCCCTCGCCCAGTTCGAAAATGTGGAGGTCATGGTGCATCCCTATGCCCTGGTACGGGCGGAAGCGCAGCTGAGCCGCGCCCTGGACCATATCGCCATTCTGCCGGGCATCGTCTTCTTCACCCTCGCCAATCAGGGCTTGCGCGACAAGCTGATGACGCGTTGCAAGGACATCGACGTGCGCTGCATCGATGTGTTGGAGGGGCCGGTGAAGGCCTTGCGCCAGTTTCTGGGCAAGGCGGAGACCCATAAGGTCGGGCGCCAACATGAAGTGGATGCGCGCTATCTCGACCGCATTGAGGCGCTGAATTTCACCATTGCCCATGACGATGGACAGTCCTTGGACTCCATCAGCGAGGCGGAGGTCATCCTGACCGGCGCCAGCCGTACCTCCAAGACGCCGACCTGTGTCTATCTTGCCATTCGCGGCATCCGCGCAGCCAATGTGCCACTCGTGCCATCCATGCAGGCGCCGCCGCAATTGCTGAGCGCCAAGCGGCCCCTGATCGTGGGTCTGTGGGTATCGCCCGACCGGCTGGTGCAGGTCCGCCGCAGCCGGTTGAGCAGCATGGGCGAAAGCCGTGACAGCACCTATGTCGACCTGGATGCGGTGCGCGCCGAAATCGCCACGACCCGCCAGCTGTTCGAAAGCCAGGACTGGCCCACCATCGATGTGTCACGCCGCTCCATCGAGGAGACCGCGGCAGCGGTGATGAACCTCTTGGCCGAGCGCCGGGAAGCCGTGGGATGAGCTTGGTGCTGGCCTCGGGCAGTGCCAGCCGCCAGCGGCTTCTGACAGCGGCGGGCGTGTCCTTCATTGCCGATCCTGCCGATCTGGATGAGGAGACGCTGATGCGGTCCCTGAAACAGGCCGGCGCCCAGGTGATGGCGCGCAGCCTGGCGGAGCAAAAGGCGCTCACCGTGTCACGCCGGCATCCGGGAAAGACCGTGCTTGGCGGCGACAGCGTCATCGCCTTCGGCAACGAATATCTCAGCAAATGCGCCAGCCTGAAGGAGGCGCGGGCGATGCTGCTGCGCTTGTCGGGGCACACGCATCTGCTGGTGTCGGCCGCCGCGCTGGCGCGTGACGGGGCCTTGCTGTGGGCGCATGCCAGCTCCTGCCGGATGGCCATGCGTAATTTCGGCCCGAAATTCCTGGAGGACTATCTCGCCCGGGAAGGCGAAGGGATCCTGTCCTCGGTGGGCTGTTACCGTTTCGAGGGGCGCGGGGCGCAGCTTTTCGATAGAGTGGAAGGCGACTATTTCTCGGTCCTGGGTCTGCCATTGCTGCCGGTCCTGGCCCAGTTGCGCAAGGAAGGCCTTTTGGCGTCATGACGCTGTCGGGAAAAGCAAAGCTTGCCGGGATCATCGGCTGGCCGGTGAACCATTCGCTCTCCCCGGTGCTGCATGGTCACTGGCTTGCCGAATATGGCATCGACGGCGCGATGATTCCGCTGGCGGCGAGGGTGGAAGACTTTGCAGTGGTGATCGATGGGGTGCGGCGCGCCGGCTTCAAGGGTGTCAATGTCACCGTGCCGCACAAGGAAGCGGCCTTTGCCATCGCCCATCGCGCGGATCAGGCCGCGAAATCGGCGGGGGCGGCCAATCTGCTGATCTTTCACGACCGCGAAATCGAGGCCCGCAACAGCGATAGCATCGGCCTGGCCGAAAGCCTGAGAGAGAATATCGGCGCGTTGCAGGGTGCAAGCGCGGTGCTTCTGGGCGCGGGCGGTGCCGCCCGGGGCGCCATCCTGGCGCTGGAGATGCTGGGCGCGGGCAGGATCCATCTGCTCAACCGCGACAGCCGGCGCGCCGGGATTTTGGCGGCATCGCTGGCGCCGCAAGTGAAAGCCGCGATCGAGCCGGGCGCACTTGGCGATTGGAGCGCGGTGGCGAGTGGGGCGGCGCTTCTGGTCAATTCCACCAGCGCCGGCATGGGCGCCAACCCGCCTTTGGATATCGATCTTTCTCTACTGCCCCAATCCGCCGCGGTTTGCGACATCGTTTACAATCCGCTTGAAACCAAACTGCTCAAGGACGCTGCCGCGCGCGGCCATAAGACCATCGACGGACTGGGCATGTTGATGCATCAGGCGGTGCCGTCTTTCGAGGCCTTCTTTGGGGTCAGGCCCAAGGTCACGCCCGCGCTGCGCGAGGTATTGGTGAAGGTGCTTGGTGAGCGCGGCTAAACCCTTTGTCATCGGCCTTACCGGTTCGATCGGCATGGGCAAAAGCGTGACCGCCAAGCTGTTCGCTTCGGAAGGCGTTCCGGTCTTCGATGCGGATGCCGCCGTCCATGATCTCTATACCGGGGAGGCGGTGGCGGCCGTCGAAGCGGCGTTTCCCGGCACGGTCAAGAATGGCGCGGTGGACCGCGCCGCGCTGGCCGGGCAGGTGGGCGGGGATTCCGACGCGCTCAAGCGGCTGGAAGCCTTGATGCATCCGTTGGTGGCGGCGCGGAAAAAGGAATTTCTCGCCCGCAACAAAAGCGCGGCCGTGGTGGTGCTGGACATCCCGTTGTTACTGGAAACCGGCGAAAGAGTGGACGCCGTGGTGGTGGCCACCGCACCCCATGCGGTGCAGAGAGAGCGGGTGCTGGCACGCCCCGGCATGAGCGAAGCCAAACTCCACGCGCTTTTGGCGCGCCAGATGAGCGACGCCCAAAAGCGTGCACAGGCACATTATCTGGTGATGACCGACCAAGGCTTGGATCACGCCCGCGAACAGGTGAAGATGATTTTGGCCGACATAGAAAACAAACTCTCAAAGCATGCGTGAAATAGTCTTCGACACGGAAACCACGGGCTTCGAGCCGGGCGAGGGTCATAGACCCCGCGGCTTTTGCGAAGCAAAGGTCGCCATTTAGAGAATCGATGCGAGATGCGTGAAATAGTCTTCGACACGGAAACTACGGGCTTTGAGCCAGGCGAAGGTCATCGCATCGTGGAAATCGGCTGTGTCGAGCTGATGGACCACTTTCCCACCGGCCGCACGCTGCAATTCTATCTCAATCCCGAACGCGACATTCCCATCGAGTCTCAGCGCGTTCATGGCCTTTCGGCGGAATTTTTGGCCGGCAAGCCGCTGTTCGCCCATGTGGTGGATGAATTTCTGGAATTCCTGGGCGATGCGCCTCTGGTGATCCACAATGCCAGCTTCGACATCAAATTCATCAATGCCGAACTGAACCGGGTCGGGCGCTCACCCATTTCGCTGGCCCGCGCCGTGGACACGATCGAGATCGCCAAGCGCAAGCTCCCCGGCGCGCGCTATTCCTTGGACGAACTCTGCAAGCGGTTCGGCGTGGATTTGTCGGCGCGCGCCAAGCACGGCGCCCTGCTGGACGCTCAACTGACGGCGGAAATCTATCTGGAACTGATCGGCGGGCGGCAGCGGGGCCTGATGCTGGCGCCGGTCGAGATCGCCGCAGCCGAGATTGGCGAAGTCGTCCGCGCCGCCCGCCAGCGGCCGGAGAGGCTGGCGCCGCTTATTACGGCTGCCGAATTGGAAGCGCACGCTGCATTTGTCGCCAAGGAGTTGGGTGAGAAAAGCTTGTGGAGCAGCTGAAATTACCCTCCCCTTGAGGGAGGGTCGAAAAATCCGAGGCGCATCGCGCGAGGATTTTTCGGGGAGGGGTCAATGCCCCAAACCCGAAACATGACCCCTCCCCGAAATTTGTTCGCTGGCGCTCTCAAATTTCGACCCTCCCTCAAGGGGAGGGTAGAGGTCACGCCGTCCCTTGCGGCGGCTGAGCGGCGAACTGGCCTTGGGCTTGAGCGACGCGGGCCTGATACAGCGCCATGAAATCGATCGGCTCGATCATCAAGGGCGGCATCCCGCCGTCGCGCACCACATCGGCCACGATCCGGCGGACGAAGGGAAACAGCATGTGCGGCGCCTGGATCAACAGGATCATCTGCTGAGTGCCGGTGTCGGGCACATTGGTCAGGCGGAAAGCGCCGGCATAGGCAACTTCCAGCAGGAACAGCGGCCGGCCTTCGCTTTTGGCGTCGACGCGGATTTTGAGCTCCACCTCGAACATGTCCTTTTCCGCCAAGCGGGCGGCATTCAAGTCCACCGCCAGCTCGATCTGCGGGCGATCGCTGATGGCCGTGGAGACGCCGGGATTTTCGAAGGACAGGTCCTTGATGTACTGGCCCACCACCTGGAGGTTGGGCATGGCCGGCTGGCCCTGATTGGCGGGTGCGGCGGTTCCGTCGCTGCTCATTGTCGGTCTTTCACTGGAATTTGGCCCGCGCCGCTACCATGGATCGCTTGGCGCTGACAAGCTGGCCTCGCGGGTGGGCAGGCGGAAGTGGCAAAAGGCGCTTTTCAGGGCGGGCCCCGACGGTTAGGGTCCGATGGGGAGGGGGCGGCCATTTGCAAGGTTTCATCATGCCGGATTCGCAGACATTGGGCCTCCTGATTGCCGCCATGGTCGCGGGGATCATCTGCTTTCGCCTGTACGCCATCCTGGGGCGCCGCACGGGTCATGAGCCGCCCCCGCCGCAATCCGTGCGCCCCGCGCCCAC
>DATHLY010000099.1:0-2550 GCA_035487655.1 Rhizomicrobium sp.
CTCCACCAATGAGTCTTTCAGTTGGCGGACGCTTTCCTCATGCGCATGGGAGCGGCGCTGACTGTACGCCAGTTCGGCCGCGCGCTCATTGGCGGCCGTTTCGATCTTCTCCAATGCATGGTCCAGCGCGTTGGTGTTGAATTGCACGGTTTTTTCGGTCGCCGACAGGCGCGCGTCCAGGGTCTGCTCACTGTCCTTTAGGCGCTGGGCAAGTTCGGTTTGCGCCAAATCGATGCGCTGGTTCAACAATTGCGCCGTGTTGTCGGTGTCTTCCCAGACCTTGCCGACATGGCTCGCTAGCTTCTCCAGATTTGCGGTGACCTGCGCCAATTGGCCGGCGGAATTGCCGGCCGTGGCGGTGAGCTGATCGGCCAGCCGCGACAGACCCAGATGCAGCGCCTTGATCGCTTCGCGGATATTGCCGCCCGCGGCGTTGCGTTCCAAGCGCTCCAGCCTTTCGCGAAGGCCGCGGATCGTCTGGCCCAGGTGCTCGAAGGCCTGCGCCTGTACGCGGGCATTGCTGTTCATTTCCTGGGCAGTGCGCGACAGGAAACGGTTGCTTTCGCTGTGACCGCGCTCGGTGGACTCCAGCCGGTGGCCGATCCCGCGCAACTGCTCCTCGATCCGGCGCCAGGCCTCAATCGACTCGTTTTCACTGCGCCCGACCCGGACCAACATCTCCTCGCTGTCGCGCGCGGCGGACTGGGGCAGGCCCCGGCTATCCTGGGGTACGGAAGCCAGGCGCGGCGGGTCCTCCGGCGGGGCAGAAACCTGTTCGTCGTCCAGCCCGGAAAAACTGTGCAGAATGTGCCGCGTCAGCCATTCTCCGACGGAGAGACCCTCGCGCCGGGCGGCAGCCCTTGCGGCCTCCCGAGCCTCTGGCGGGATACCGGCAACATTCCAGGGGAGTTCTGCCCGCATTTCGAATCAATAGATCCGCACACCCACTATAGAAAGTATCGGGGTCAAAATATTGTGTAAAGGAATGTTGACGGCGCGAGCAGTTGCGGGACGGCCTGACCGAGCAGTCATGCACAGATACTTGAGGCTTGAGGTCGGATACTGCCTATCGCGCCCCTTGGGAGCCGCGCAGACGGGGGGGATCTGCCTTGGAGTTGGGCGCACTGGCGGTCGACGGGCTTGCCAAGCTGGTGACGGCGTTGGCCGGGGTGTCGGCAGCCCGTGGCTTCAAGCCCATGTCGGTGGAAAACAGCACGGCGACATAAACGGTATCGCCATTCACGGCCGCCCCCACGCCGGCATGGTCGTAGCTGGCGAAGATCATATTGTCTCGGTGCGGCGGACTCTTCAGCCACTCGTCCAGAAAGCGTTGGGCAAAGTCCTCCACCGCAACTCCGCCTTCCTTGGTGTAATGCTGCGCCGCAAGATTTTCGCCCAAAAGGCCCTGCCATCTGGCGTCCTGTTTCATCAGGAGCGAGGCGGAGGTGTCGCCATTGGGAGCGGCATGCGCCAGATAATTGTTCGCTGCCATGTCATTGGCCCGGGCGCGGGCGATCTTCGACAGTTCCGGATCGATCGCCAGAGATTTTGCCTTGGGATCCAGCTTTTGGCGCTGTTCCTCGACCAAGGTGGCGATGCGCATCTCGAGAGCGCCCATCAGGGTCTTGGGGTCGGGCGGGGGCGGCAGCGATGGAGAATTGGACGAATCGAGCAGCGAGCAGCCGGCAAGCAGCAACACGGCCAACAGGAGACTGACGCAGCGAATCATAATCAAGCCGGAATGATCTCGAACAGGCCGGCCGCGCCCATGCCGCCTCCGATACACATGGTGACAACGCCCAGCTTGGCGCCGCGGCGGCGCCCCTCGATCAAGATATGTCCCGTCAGGCGCGAGCCTGTCATGCCATAGGGATGGCCGATGGAGATGGAGCCGCCATTCACATTGGTCTTGGCGGGGTCGAGTTCCAACTTGTCCATGCAATAGATCGTCTGGCTGGCGAAAGCCTCGTTTAGCTCCCACAGGTCGATATCGCCGATCTTCAAGCCGTGGCGCGACAAAAGCCTCGGCACGGCGAGGACAGGACCGATGCCCATTTCATCGGGCTCCACGCCTGCCACTGCGAAACCCCGAAAAATGCCCAGCGGCTTGATATTTCTTTTCGCGGCCAACTCTTCACTCATCAGCACACAGGCGCTGGCACCATCGGCAAATTGCGAGGCATTGCCGGCGGTGATGTATTTGCCTTGCGCGACCTGTTGACCGCCGGCATGAACCGGCTTGAGCGCCGCCAATCCCTCCAGCGTGGTGTCGGGCCGGTTGCATTCGTCGCGCTCGACCGTGACGTCGGCCATGCTTTCCGCGCTCGTGACCTTATCCACCTTTTTCATCTTGGTGGGGAGAGGCACGATCTCATCGCCATATTTTCCGGATGCCTGCGCCGCCGCGGTGCGCTTTTGGCTTTGCAGAGCATACTGGTCCTGCCGCTCGCGGCTAATGCCATAGCGCTGCGCGACTATCTCAGCTGTCTCGATCATGGTCATCCACAGGGCGGGTTGGACCTTTAGCAGAAGCTCCTCGGTGAAGTGCTT
>DATHLY010000100.1:0-3178 GCA_035487655.1 Rhizomicrobium sp.
ACTTACCTGAAAGACGGGCGCGGACTGGACCTCAAAAGCAGCGCGCTGTTCGGCATGCTGCCCTTTATTGCCATGACCACTTGCTGTCTGCTTGGCGGAGTGATCAGCGACTGGCTTGTCAAGCACAGGGGCCAATATGTCGGCCGCAGCCTGTTTGGTGCCTTCACCCTGTTTCTCTCCGCCATCTTCCTGATCATCGGCAGCCAGGCACAGGACACCACCGTGGCGGTGTTGGTGCTGGCGGGTGGTGCGGGCGCCCTCTATCTGGGCCAGGCGACTTATTGGGCGGTGGCCGCCGATTATGGCGGGCCGTTCACCGGCGTGATTTCCGGCCTGGTCAATATGGGCGGCCAGATCGCGGGCGCGGCCACGGCTTCGCTGACGCCGTACTTCGCTTCACTCTATGGCTGGGAAACTGCTTTCTACATCGCCGCCGGCGTCTGCTTCGTCTGCATTTTTCCCTGGTTTTTCGTGAACCCGAACCGCAGATTACATATGCCAGAGGAAGTAACGGCATAGGGCACGATGCCCGCGTTCAGCGTCATCGAATGTCCTTTCCTCTCCCTCAAGGGGAGAGGAATGATTACAGCGGAGTGAGTCCTGCCGCAGCAATGCCGGCAAGCGCCGCGATCTCATCATTGTCGGATGTGTCGCCGGTGACGCCGACTGCGCCGATGGGAAGTCCGTCGGGACCCTTGACAATCACGCCGCCGGCCACCGGGATCAGGCCATTCGCGGCGAGATGCCCCAATGAGGCGATGAAGCTGGGCCGCTCCGCCGCCATCTCGCCGATCCGGCGGGAATTGACCCCCAGCGCCAGCGCGCCGGCCGCCTTGCCGCGGGCTATGTCCAGCCTGAGAAAGCTGGTGCCGTCCTGGCGCTGAAAGGCGATGACATGGCCGCCCGCATCCACCACCACACAGGAAAGCGGCTTCATGCCCGCCTCCTTGCCCTTGGCGAAGGTGGCGGCAATGACGGCGTTGGCTTTGTCGAGGCTGATGCGGAAATCGCTCATGGCAGGGCTTTCTGGAAAATATCCGCTTGCCAGCCTGACCGAAAAAGCGGGTCAGGAAAAGCAGTAACCTGTGCTATCTCTCGCCGCATGAGCGAGGGGCACAGACCTGAACCTGCCCAGCAAGCGCGCAAGACCCAAATCGTGGTGGTGGGCGGCGGCGCGGCGGGACTGGAACTGGCCACCCGGCTGGGGGCGCATTTCGGGCGCCGGCATTTCGACATCATCCTGGTGGAGAGAAACCGCACCCATATCTGGAAGCCGCTGCTGCACGAGGTTGCCGCCGGTTCGCTGGATGCCAATCTGGACGAGGTGGGCTATCGCAGCCATGGATTTGCCTGGGGTTACCGTTTCTTCTACGGCACGATGGAAGGCATCGACCGCGACAACCGGCATGTGCTGATCGCGCCCATCCTGGACGAGGACGGGCGGGAGATCATGGGGCGGCACCAAATCCGCTATGACTATCTGGTGCTGGCGGTTGGCTCGGTGACCAATGATTTCGGCACCAAGGGCGTGGCGCAGAATTGCATCTTTCTCGACAGTCGGCTGC
The DNA here is from genome assembly GCA_035487655.1 of Rhizomicrobium sp. Classification (GTDB taxonomy): domain Bacteria; phylum Pseudomonadota; class Alphaproteobacteria; order Micropepsales; family Micropepsaceae; genus Rhizomicrobium. Next base: position 1,566 of record DATHLY010000100.1, read on the forward strand.
AGGCCGATCGCTTCCGTTCCAAACTGCTGGATCATTGCCTCAGGGTTTCGCGCATCCTGCAGGTCGATCCCGCCGCGGATGCGCAAGTGCGGGTGGATATTGTGGGCGGCGGGGCCACCGGCGTGGAATTGGCGGCCGAGCTCTACAATGCGGCATCGGAGCTTCACCATTACGGCCTGGAAGTGTTCGACGAGAGCCGGCTGAAAGTGACGCTGATAGAAGCGGGTCCGCGTATTCTGCCGGCCCTGCCCGAAAAATTGGCGGAGGCCGCGCACAAGGAGCTGGAAACGCTGGGCGTGCGCGTCATCACCGGCGAGCAGGTGGTGGAAGCCACGCCCGATGGCATGATCACCAAGTCCGGTGAGTTGATCAAAGCCGACCTCAGGGTCTGGGCAGCCGGCGTGAAGGGTCCCGACCTGCTGGCCGGTCTGGGGATGGAGATCGCGCCCAGCAACCAACTGGTGGTGAAGCCCAGCTTACAGACCACACGCGACGACCGCATCTTCGCCATCGGCGACTGCGCCTATTTTGTGCCCAAAGGCGAAAGCCGGCCTGTGCCGCCGCGGGCCCAGTCCGCGCACCAGATGGCGGCTGTGGCCTTTCACAACATCAAGTCGCTGATACGCGACAAGCCGCTCAAGGATTTCGTCTATCACGATCATGGCTCGTTGGTGTCGCTGAGCCATTACTCCACCGTGGGCTCGCTGATGGGAAACCTGATCGGCGGACGCATGGCGATCGAGGGCAGGCTGGCGCGATTTGTCTATGTTTCGCTCTATCGCATGCACTTGATCGCCATTCATGGCTGGTTCAAGGGCCTGGCGCTGATCCTGGTCGGACATGTCAACCAGATCATCCGCCCGCGCCTGAAGCTCCATTGAATTGCAGGATTTGCTGAACCGAGCAGTCAACTTGCACGGCCAGGGGCGGCTGGCCGAGGCTGAGCGGCTTTACAATCAGATCCTGTCGGCGGAGGTTCGGGCCAATCCGCGCGCGCCATGGAAGAGATTATCTTGCGTTCGCGTAGATCTTGACCACCTGGTAGAGAAAATCCCGCCCGTCATAGACCGACTTCACGCGCAGCCGCTCGTTCAATCCATGCGCGCCATTGCCGTCGGGGTCACCGAACATGCCTGACACGCCATAAGTGGGAATGCCGGCCGGCGTCAGGAAGGCGCCGTCGGTGGCGCCGGCCGACATGAAGGGCACAACCGGCACGCCGGGCCACATTTTGGCGGCGAGACTTTCCACCGGCTGGAAGATTTTTGGCGTCAATGGCTGCGGCCCCTTGGGCACCTCGCTGCGCTTGTCGCTGGCCGTCGCCTTGATCTGCGGGTCGGCCACCAATTCCTCAAGCTTGGCGCGCACCTGCTCCACGCTGGTGCCGGGGAAAATTCGGCAGTTGATGTTGGCGTCGGCACGCTGGGGCAGGGCATTGTTGGCATGGCCTGCGCTCAACAGCGTAGGGATGCAGGTGGTGTGCAGCACCGCATTATAGGACGGATCGGTGGCCAGGATTTTTGCCCCTTCCATATCGCCCTTGGAGAAGGCGGTCATGGCATCTCCCATCTTGCCGCCCACCTGCGGTGCCATCTTGCCGAAATAGATTTTGG
>DATHLY010000101.1:0-2931 GCA_035487655.1 Rhizomicrobium sp.
CCGCCCACCCAGCGTGTCGCCTCTTTGCCGAAATATTGATCGATATGCGGGCCACCCGAAAGAAAGCCATAGATCTGTTCGCCATGGCCGGTGGGCGAATTGACCTGGGCCGACAGGTTCAAACCCCAGTCGTTGAACACCGGACCCAGGTTGTTGGAGGCGCTAAGCCCGAGGCCGAATTCGGAATAACCGCCATCCAGCACCAAGCGGGCGCCACCCGGCGTGTCGCCTTGCACCAGGGTGCTGCGCAATTGCGCACCAAAAACCGCCCCGGCACGCGCCAAGCTTGCCTGAAGCATGTTGGTCTTGAGCTTATGGATGCCGACAAGGCCGGTCACAATATCGCTGACCGGACCGCGCACATTTTCGGGCACCTTGCTGACATCGACTTGCTCGATGAAGCCGTCGATCACCACGACATGGAAATCACCGCCATCGCTGAGCGATTGCTGGGGCACGGCGATGCGCGCCAGCATGTACCCGGCCTTGACATAGGCCTGTTCGAGCTCGGCGGCGGCCTGATAGAGCTGCGCCACCGAAACGCGATGGCCTTCCAGCGGCTTCAAAATGCGGGAGGCCGCGCCCGCCAATTCGGGGTAGGCGCCATCCACCACCGCCTGCTTGACGGCAACGTGAAGGTTTTCAGCGCCCTTGGGCGCTCTGGACGGAACACCGGACGGCAAGTCAACACTGGGCGGCGCCGGCGGTGCAACGGGCTCCGGCCGCAAGGAACGCGGCGTAACTTCACTGGCCGCTGGTTGCGCCTGAGCGAACTCGACCGCGTCAACGGTTCCGGCCAATGCAACTGCAGCAAAGCAAGCAGCCCGCGCCAGACGATCGCGGAATCGCCATCGCGCTGTCCGCGCATAGGTCGGACCTTTTGATCCAGCTGCCTTTTGATACTTCAATGGTATTGGAAACCCGGCCCAATCAGCCGGGAATGTGGCAGCTATCTGAGATAGATTCTTTCATACTAAGGTGTTGTACGGGACAACTTTGTCGTTAGATTCTTATCCCAACCGATAGAGCCACCCATCGATAATTCAATTCCTGAGTATCGCGACCTCCCTGCTTTCGCATGAGCCTTGGTTAAAATTGCGGGAAGCGGCAGCCAAAGCGGATGTCGAGACGATTCAGGAATTCATGATTCGGCTGAAAATCGCCCGTGTCGCCATCTGCATATCCGCAAGCTGCGCCTGGGCTTGCGCGAAACTCCCCGCTTCCGCCGCGCGTGCCAGCAAGGCCTTGAGGCCGGGCGTGGCTTCCTCGATCTCCAGCGTCTGATCCAGCGCAATACGCAGCACCTGGGTCAGCGCATCCTGCAGCCGCGCACTGGCAATCAGGATATCGGCATCGGAAACCGCCAACAGGCCCGCATCACGCAATTTTTCCAACGCCATGATGGTGTTGGTATCCAATATATCGGGACGCGCGGCCGCGTGTATCAGTTGCAGGGTCTGGGCTATGAATTCGATATCCACCAGCCCGCCGGGCGCGTGCTTGAGATCCCAGCTATTGCGGCCGGGAAACGTCTCGGCCATGCGCGCGCGCATGTCGCGGGCATCGGCGATGATGGCGCCGGCTTGGCGCAACTGGGTAAGCCTTTTGCGGATTTCGCCCGCCACCTTGGCTGCAAGCGCAGGCGGCCCGGCCACCAGGCGGGCGCGGGTGAGCGCCAAATGCTCCCAGGTCCAGCTTTCCCGGGCGTGATATTCGCTGAAGCTCTTCAGGGATACGGCCACGGGCCCCTTATTGCCGGTGGGCCGCAAGCGCATGTCGACTTCATAAAGGGCGCCCGCCGCCGTGGGAGTGGTGAGCGCCGCAATCAGCCGTTGCGCCAGGCGCGCGAAATAAAGCGTCGGCGACAGCGGCTTGGGGCCGTTTGAAGCTTCGATGCCGGGAGGCGCGTCATAAACGAACACAAGATCGAGATCGGAACTGGCGGTCATTTCGCGCCCGCCCAGCTTGCCCATCGCCACCACCGCAAATCCGGCACCAGACATACGGCCGGCAGTTGCCGCCAGCTCGTCTTCCACCTTGGGCAAAAGGCCTGCAATCACGCATTCGGCGATGTCGGCCAGCGCCGGCCCTGCATGATCGGCCTTGGCCACGCCATCCACGATTTGCACGCCGACGCGAAACACCGCCTCGCGGGCGAAGCGCCGCGCGCCATCCAGCACTTCTTCATGGGTATTGCCCATCGCGCCGGCGAAGGCCTGGTCGAGCTCCGCCCGCAACGGCAGGCGGCAGAGAAATTCAGCATCCAGCAGGGCGTCCATGATGGCAGGATGGCGCGCCAGATAAGTTGCAAGCCTGGGCGCGGAGCCGACGATCTTGGCCAACAGATCCAGGAAGTGCGGCCGCGCCAGGAACAGCGAAAACAATTGCACACCCGATGGCAGGTTGGACAGATAACGGTCGAATTGCGCGAACGCCACATCCGGATCGGCCGTGCTGCTCAAGGCCTTGAGGATGGAAGGGGTCAACTTGGTGAGAAGTTCGCGCGCCCGTTGGCTGCGCATGGCGCGAATTCGGCCATGATGCCAGCCGCGGATCGCCGCCGAAATATGCACCGGCTCGCGAAAGCCCATGGCAGTCAGGGTCTTCAGGGTTTCCGGGTCCTCCTCGACGCCGGTGAAGACCAGATTTCCTTCCGCCGTGGCCAAGTCCGGCGCGCTTTCGAACAGCCGGGCATAGTGGCCCTGAACATTTTCCAGGATCTCGATCAGCTCGGGGCGGAAATCCGCCGTGCGCTCATACCCCATGAAGCAGGCAATGTGGGCGATACCGGCCTCGCTGTCGGGCAGCATATGGGTTTGCTGGTCCTCGACCATCTGCAGCCGGTGCTCCAACGATCTGAGATAGCAATAATCGCGCTTGAGATCTTCGCCCACCCGCGCCTCAACCCGTCCCTGCGTCACCAGCGCGTCC
>DATHLY010000102.1:0-5801 GCA_035487655.1 Rhizomicrobium sp.
TATTACGCCATGCTGCGCTCCATCCCCAACAAGCTGCTGGGTGTGATCGTGATGGCCGGCGCTCAGGTGACCCTGGTCTTCATCCCCTGGCTGGACACGAGCCGGGTGCGTTCCTGCCGCTTCCGCCCGCTGATGAAGCAGTTCTTCTGGGGCTTCGCGGTGGTCTGCGTGATACTCGGCTATTGCGGCTCCCAGAGTGTGGACGCGGCGCGTTTCGGCATCCCGCTGGTGTGGGTAGCCCGTGTCGCCACGCTTTACTATTACGCCTTCTTCTGGCTGATCATGCCCATTGTTGGCCTGATCGAGACGCCCAAGAAGCTTCCCGCGTCCATTGCGCAATCCGTGCTCGGCAATACCGCCGCGGCTCCTGCCGAGTGAGATCCACCATGCGACTGACGACTGTCACACTCGGTACTTCGCTGGTCCTGGCGCTGATGGCATCCACTGCTGCATTCGCCGTGGATACCACCCGGCTGCCGCCCAAGGAGGTATCCTTCTCCTTCGAAGGCCCGTTCGGCACCTATGACCGCGGCGCGCTGCAACGCGGCTACCAAGTCTATAAGGAAGTCTGCGCCGCCTGCCATGCGGTGAACCATCTGGCGTTCCACCATCTGATGGAGCCTGGTGGTCCAGAGTTCACCGAAGCCCAAGCCAAGGCTTTGGCGGCTGCTGCCAAAGTGCCGGCCGAGCCCAATGACAAGGGCGAGACCACCGACGACAAGGGCCAGCCGCTGATGCGCGCCGCGGCCCTGGCCGATCATCTGCCGGCGCCCTTCCCCAACGAGAACGCTGCCCGCGCCAACAATAGCGGGTCGCTGCCGCCGGATCTGTCCATGGTGGTCAAGGCGCGCGAAGGCGGGCCGCAATATGTCTACTCCATCCTCACCGGCTTCCATGAAAAGTCGCCGGCCGGCTTCAAAGTGACGGAGGGCAAGTATTTCAACCCTTATTATGAGGGCTGGAATATCGCCATGCCGCCGCCGCTGAACGCCAATTCGGTGACCTATTCCGACGGCACCAAGGCCACTATCGAGCAGGAAGCCCATGACGTGGTGACCTTCCTGACCTGGGCGGGCGAGCCCAAGATGGAAGAGCGCAAGCGCATGGGCTTTGGCGCGATGATCTTCCTGATCGCCTTGGCGGGACTTCTTTACGCCGCTTACCGCAAGATCTGGAAGGACGCGCACTAGCGTCGTTGCACGCAAGCAAATTCAAGGGGCGCAGTGTCAGCCGCGCCCATTGTCATTTGGCTATTGCGGACAATCGCTCGCCTGCTTGCATTGGGTGGAGGCGACCGGGCCTTCGCCGATCTCCACCAGCACGCCGGGCTCATCCTTGGCGCCGTCGAAATGCGCCTTGCCGGGGAAGTGGGTGACAAAGGTCCCCGCCCGCATGGGATAGGTTTTGCTGGGGTCGTAATTGTTGTGGGAGCCCACCCACCAAGTCCCCGAGGCGACATAAAAATAACGGATGGTCGAATGATAGTGCGGCCGGCTCATATTGCCCGGCAGCCACTTGGCCAGCCGCACATAAAGGCCAGGCTTGGCGGGATCGCCCACCAGATTGACATGGCGCTGGCCGCCCTCGCCCTCCCATTTCATGGCCTCCGGCGCCACGAAAATCACATGGTTGGGATCGGGCAGGGGCGCCGCATCCTGGGCGGAACCGCGCAGTCCAAGCAATGCCAGCCAGATGAGGCTGAGACCAAAGGATTTCCCCAAATGGTTCATGGCGTCCCTCCTTCTGTTGCAAGGGATGCTACGCCTGCCGCGACGGGCTGGGAACGCCGCTTGTCCGTCACGGTCCATGTGCTAAAAGGCCCGGCAATCCGCGCTTTTCCAGGTTTTCATGACAAGAACGGTTCTCGGCGTTATCGGTGGGTCAGGTGTCTATCAGATCGAGGGGCTGGAGAATCCGACCTGGCGGACGGTGAGAAGCCCATGGGGGCTGCCATCGGACCAGCTCCTGACCGGTACCTATGCCGGGGTGGACATGGTGTTCCTGCCGCGTCATGGCCGCGGCCATCTCCAGACGCCCACCAGCATCAACTATCGCGCCAATATCGACGTCCTGAAGCGCATCGGCGTCACCGATCTGATCAGCGTCTCGGCCTGCGGCTCGCTGAAGGAGGAGCTGCCGCCCGGCACTTTCGTGATGGCCGATCAGTTCATCGACCGCACCTTCGCGCGCGAGAAAAGCTTCTTTGGGCCGGGCTTTGTCGCGCATGTGCCCATGGCCCATCCTGTCTGTCCCAAGCTGTCCGGCGCGCTGACCTTGGCGGCGCGGGAGCAGAGGATCGATCATAGCGAAGGCGGCACTTACATCTGCATGGAAGGGCCGCAATTCTCCACCCGCGCCGAAAGCTTTCTATACCGCAGCTGGGATTGCAGCGTGATCGGCATGACGGCGATGCCGGAAGCCAAGCTGGCGCGCGAGGCCGAGCTGCCTTACGCCATTGTCGGCATGGTGACCGACTATGACTGCTGGCACGACGATCACGAACATGTGACGGTCGAGGCGGTGATCAAAGTGATGCAGCAGAACGCCGCCAATGCCAGGCGGCTGGTCCAGGCGGTGGCGCCCAAGCTTGGGCCGGAGCGCCAGCCTTCGACCTGTCCGGATCGTCCCGAGACGGTGTTGGATTTCGCTCTGATCACGGCGCCGGACAAGCGCGATCCCACGCTGGTGGCGAAGCTGGATGCGGTGGCGGGGCGGGTTTTGAAAAGGCAAAAGCAGTAGTTTGGGTGGCCGGCTCGCCCGGCCGAGCAAAGTCCGGCACTGACGACCGGCCATGACAGGGTTCCAAGGCATGAACATCAAGGAAGCGATCCGCACCATTCCCAACTATCCCAAGCCGGGAATCATGTTCCGCGACATCACGACTTTGCTGGGCAACGCCCGCGCCTTTCGCCGCGCGGTGGACGAGATGGTCCAGCCCTATGCCGGGATGAAGATCGATAAGGTGGCCGGCCTGGAAGCGCGCGGCTTCATCATAGGTGGCGCGGTGGCGCATCAATTGTCGGTGGGTTTCATCCCCGTGCGCAAGAAAGGCAAGCTGCCGCACACAGTGATCGGCGAGGATTACGACCTGGAATATGGCAAGGACCGGGTTGAGATTCATATCGATGCCTTGGAAAAAGGTGAGCGCGTGCTGTTGGTGGACGACCTGATTGCCACCGGCGGCACTGCTTTTGCCGGCATCAAGCTGCTGGAGCGGGCGGGCGCCATTGTCATCGGCTGCTCCTTTGTCATCGACCTGCCCGAGCTGGGCGGGGCCGACAAGCTGCGCGCCATCGGAAAGCCGGTGACGGCGCTGGTGGCGTTTGAAGGCCATTGAGCAATGCCGCGAGGCATTGCGACAGGAAAGAACCGGATGAAGCTCTATTCCCATCCCGTGTCGCCTTTTGCGCGAAAAGCGCGCGTCATCGCCCATGAGTTGGGGATCAAGCTTGAGATCGTCCATGTCGAAAGTGCCCGCAAGGACGACAATCTGCGCAAGGTCAACCCATTAAAACAGATTCCCGTGCTGGTGCTGGATGACGGTTCGACTTTGTTCGATTCGCCGGTCATTTGCGAATATTTGAACCATGCCGGCGGCGGGAAATTCTTTCCCGGCATGAGCATCCTGCGTCACAGCAGTGGGCGCTGGAAGGCACTAGGTCTTGCGGCGCTGGGCGATGGCATCGCCGACGCCGCCGTGACCTGGCGCTATGAACTGACCGAGCCGGAGGAACGCCGCAATCCCGACCGCATTGCCCGCTGTCAGGCCACCATCACGGCCGGTTTGGACGCGCTGGAGCGGGTCAATTTTGCCAAAGACCCGACCATCGGGGAAATCGCGGTGGCCTGCGCTTTGGGTTATATCGATTTCCGCCTGCAGAACCTTGATTGGAAGAGTTCCCATCCCAAACTGTCGGCTTGGTATGCGCGCTTCTGCGATTACCCGTCGATGAAGGCCACCGAACCCCAATGAAAATCCAAGGCAAGCATTTTCGCTCGGTTTGGCCGATCGGCGAGGACGCCTTCGGCATCATCGACCAGACCAAGCTGCCGCACGAGTTCGTCACCATGACCCTGCGCTCGGCCGAGGATGCGGCGCGGGCGATCAAGAATATGAATACGCGCGGCGCGCCGCTGATCGGCGTGGTGGGGGCTTACGGCCTGGCGCTGGCCGTGCGTGAGGATGCGTCCGACGACGCTATTCAAAAGATGGTGGAGATGCTGGCCGAGACCCGCCCCACCGCAATCAATCTCAAATGGGCGCTGTGGCGGATGCGTGGCGCGCTTTTGAACCAGCCGCGCGAACAGCGCGCGCGCTTGGCTTGGAAAGAGGCCGGCCTGATCGCCGACGAGGACGTGGCGATGAGCGCGGCGATCGGCAAGAACGGTCTTGCCATCATTCGCAACATCGCGGCGAAGAAGAAGGGCGAGAGTGTCAACATCCTCACCCACTGCAACGCCGGCTGGCTGGCGACGGTGGATTATGGCACCGCGTTGGCGCCCATCTATCTGGCTTTTGACGAAGGCATTCCGCTGCATGTCTGGGTGGACGAGACGCGGCCCCGCAACCAGGGCGCTTCGTTGACGGCGTTTGAACTGGGCAGCCATGGCGTCTCCCACACCATCCTCGCCGACAATGCCGGCGGCCATTACATGCAAGCCGGCCAGGTGGATATGGTGATCGTGGGTACCGACCGGGTGACCGCCAATGGCGATGTGGCCAACAAGATCGGAACCTATCTCAAGGCGCTGGCCGCCCATGACAACGGCATTCCGTTCTATGTGGCACTGCCCAGCTCCACCATCGATTGGACTCTGGAGTCCGGGCGCGACATTCCCATCGAGGAACGCTCGGAAGACGAAGTGTTGAAGATGGCGGGGCGGCTTCCTGACGGTTCCGTGACAGTGGTGGAAATCGCCGCCCCCGGCTCGCGCGCCGGCAATCCCGGCTTCGACGTCACCCCGGCGCGGCTGGTGACCGGCTTCATCACCGAACGCGGCACTTGCGCCGCTACCCCCGAAGGCTTACGGAGCCTTTTTCCGGAAACCCAGGAATAGTCCGTCCTCAAGGTGCGAAGCGGTAGGACATAAGGAAAAGTCGATGCAGTCCAAATGGTCCGACGCCGAAGCGCAGGATTTTGCCGCCCGCTATGCGCCCAAGGGCGTCAATGCCGACCTGGCGGTGCGTACCTATACCACCCGGCTGCTGGGTAGCGATCCGCGCCTGGTGCTGCATGGCGGCGGCAACACTTCGGTCAAGACGACCATCAAGGACCAGCTGGGCGAGGATGTGCAGGTGATCTGCATCAAGGGTTCGGGCTGGGACATGGGCGTGATCGAGCCGGCGGGTCTTCCGGCGGTGCGGCTGGAGCCCCTGCGCAAGCTGCGCAAACTGGACGAATTGTCCGACGAGGGCATGGTCAACTACCAACGCATCAATCTGTTGGACTCGAGCGCGCCCAATCCGTCGGTCGAGACCCTTTTGCATGCTTTCCTGCCGCACAAATTCATCGACCATGTCCATTCGACCGCGGTGCTGGCCTTGACCGACCAGCCGGACAACAAGGCGCTGGTGCGGGAGGTCTATGGCGACCGGGTCGCCTATGTGCCCTACACCATTCCGGGCTTTGCGCTGGCCAAGTCGGTGGCCGAGGTGTTCGACAAGAATCCCAAGGTCGAGGGCCTGGTGCTTTTACAGCACGGCATCTTCACCGTGGGCGACACCGCCCAGCAGGCCTATGGCCGCATGATCGAATTCGTCACCATGGCGGAAGAGCGGCTCACCCGTCAGCGCAAGGCGC
>DATHLY010000103.1:0-3080 GCA_035487655.1 Rhizomicrobium sp.
ATTTGCCCGCGACTGCAGCAAGGCGGGCACCGGGGCCTGCTGCTTGCGCGCCGGAATGCGCAGCTCGGCGGGTCCCGCGGGCTGGGCGTTCTGCTGAACGCCAGGTTGTGCCAGAACCTGGTCCGACAAGATGGTGCCCGACAGCGCGGCGCCAATGGCCAAGGCGGCCAGCAAGACACGTTTCATGAAACTCTCCCCTTCAATTTGTTTTTGGGAATCTTTTATCGGATTTTCCCGACTATAGCGCCTTACCAGAGCGCGGCAACGGCGCTTTCGAATGCGTCCAGAGTAAACCCGACGTCGGCATCGCTGTGCGCAGCCGACAGCGAACATTGTTTGGTGGCGATGGGCACGAAAAATACCCCGCGCTGGATCAGGGCGCGCCGCAAGGCCAGATCGCGGGCGAAATCATGGACCGCAATAATGTCGTGCAGGTCGGCCGGTGGCTTTTCCATCAGATAGAAGGAAAAGGCCGAGCCCTGGCGCGCCACGCAGGCGGCGATGCCGCGCCGGGCAAAGATATCCATGATGCCCGCTTCAATTTCCGCGCCCATGCTCTCCATTCTGGGATAGATGCTGTTGCCGTTGGCGATCAGATAGCGCACCGTTTCGATTGCCGCGGCCACGGCGACGGGGTGGCCATTATAAGTGCCCGCGACAAATGGGCGGCGTGCCGGATCGGGATCGATGATGGAGTCCATATGCTCACGCTTGCCGCCAACCGCCGCCAAGGGAAAGCCGTTGGCCACCGCCTTGCCATAAACCACCAGGTCCGGCTTAACGCCCGACAGTTCGGCATAACCGCCCAGGGCATGGCGGAAGCCGGTCTTCACTTCATCGAATACCAGCAGAAAGCCGAATTCGTCCGCCAAGTCGCGCAAGCCTTCCAGATAGCCCGGTTTAGGCTTGACCACACCGATATTCTGCAACAACGGCTCGGTAATGAGAGCGGCGACCGGATAGCGGCGGCAAACATAACGCACCGATTCCAGATCATTGTAATTCACCGCATGGGTAAAGCGTGTCTGAGCGATGGTGGTGCCGGCGCCCAACGGCCGCAAGGGATATTCGCCCGGCGAGACGCGCGGGCCCACCTCGGCCAGTGTGTTGAACACATTGCAGGCCAGTTCGTCCTGGTTGCCATTGTAGCCGCCCTGCATCACGATGACGTGGTTGCGGCCGGTGACGGCGCGGGCAATGCGAATGGCCAGCGATGTGGCCTCGCTGCCGGTATTGAGGAAGGTGATCTTCTCCGCCGCCGGGACATGCTCGCAGATCAGTTCCGCCAATCGTCCTTCCGCGATGGAAGGCCCGGCACCGAACAGGCTGTCGCCGCCCGTCAGTGCCGCGGCCGCTGCATCATTCACCGGCTTGAAATTGTGCCCCAGGAAATAGGGCGCGAATCCGGCGTGATAGTCGATATAGCGCTTGCCTTCGCTGTCCCACAGATATGCGCCCTCGCCCCGCACAAAGGTGATGGCGGGATCAATGCTGCGGTTGACCGAGGAGATGCCCCCAGGGATGTAGCGACGATTGTGCTGCAGCACGCTTTCGGCAGAAATGGGCTTATCCATGGGCGGTTTCGAAAGCCTTCAGTGAGGTGGTGGTATCTTCGATCACTTGTTCCATGCAACCGGGCTGGAACAGGGAAATCTTGATCTGGTAGAGACCGGGCTTGCTGTACGTCTCGGCCGGCGCCAGATAGCCGATATTGCCATTGACGATATTGAGCACCATCACGGCATGGCCGGGGAAACGGGCGCGGATTTCCTTCTGGAAGACGCTATAGGGCTCGGCCGGGGCGCCCACCAGGAAAGCGTCGCCCATCTGCACCAGGGTGGTCGAGACCTTGCGCGAGGTGCCGTCCCCGACATCTCGGCGGACCATCAGCCGCCGCTCCAGCCGCTCCTTCAGCGGACGGTCACTGCAGTCTTTCAGCGCCGCAAGCAATTCCGCTTCGGTAGGAAGATTCACGTAGGGAAGCTCGGTGTCGGAGCGCGTGATCTTCAGGGTGGTGCTGGCGGGCTTCGGCCTGAGACTCCAGCGGCCGAGCCGCGCGCCGGAGTCCTCGATCCGGTCAAAGGCGATTTCCTGTTCTGGCGGCAGCATGCCGGTCAGGGTGGAAAGCGCGGCATAGCCCAGTTGACGTCCATTCTGGTCGGCGATGGCCGGATCGCTTTCATAAGAGCGCAGCGGCGTCATGTCCCCCGATGCCCCGTGCAGGAACAGGCAGGGCGCGCCGCCGGTGTCGCGCTCCACCACCTCGCGCATCGCGCCGTAATAATCGGGTGAGATCAGCTTGTTGCCGCCGCCCAGCGAAACGGGATGGCAGGCATAATTCACCAGTGTGGCGATGATCTTGCCGCCCGCATCGGTGACGCGGCCCACCAGCACCGTATCGTCACTGGGCCCATCGGGATTGACGCTACAAAGGAAGGTTTCGCTGTCCAGCACCAGATCGCGGTTGCGGGCCAGATTGCAGCGGCCGTCAGCCCAGGAAGCGATGGCGGGTTGAGCATTGGCCCTGGACTCTTTGATGACGGCGACCGCACCTTCCACGATCTTCTCGCGATAGGGCGGGATCAGATGGCCGCCCTGGCGCTCCAGATTCTGCAGATTGGTGATGGGGCCCGAATGGGTATGGCCCATATGGGTGAGAAGCTGATCGTCGCGGATGCCGGACTGTTCGACGATGGCTTTCCGGATTTCATGCTCATGGGCATTGTCGTACCACCAGCCCAGATCGAAGCAAACCAGATAGAGCTCGAGCTGCGGATCGCCTCCGCGCATGAAGAGGGAGGTGACGAACAGCGGTCGGTGAATGCCTTCGGCCGCGTCATGCTTGGCGCTGCCCCAGGAACGGGCATAGATGTTGGGGGGCGGGGTTATGTCGGCCCGCGCCACGCCCATTTCCCCTTTGAACTGCGATTGCCGGATCACCAGATCACTGAGATTTTTCTTGTTCATGAGGCCACTCCCGTCGGGAAGAAGATTTGCGAGAATACCACCATGGCGGCCAAGGTGAGTAGCAGCGACAGACCGGCCCATAGCACCACGCTGCTATACCAATGCCCGCCCAA
>DATHLY010000104.1:0-3855 GCA_035487655.1 Rhizomicrobium sp.
ATAGAGCGCCAAAGTCGGCACCAAAGTACGCGACAGGATGAAGGAGGCGATCATGGCGAACACCACCGCCATCGCCATGGGCACGAACAGAAAGCCCGCCACGCCCTGAAGCGAGAACATGGGTACGAAGGCGACGCAGATGCAGAGCAGCGAGACAAAGGCCGGCTGGGTGATCTGGCGCGCACCGTCCATGATGGCGTCATAGACGCGCTTGCCATGCTCCAGGTGCCAATTGATGTTCTCAATGGTGACGGTGGCATCGTCCACCAGGATGCCCACCGCCAGGGCCAGCCCGCCCAGGGTCATGATATTGAGCGTCTGGCCTGTGGCCCACAGCGCCATCAGCGCCGCCAGCACCGCCAGCGGAATGGAGGTGGCGATGATCACGGTGGAGCGCCAGCTGCCCAGGAACATCAGGATCATCAGGCTGGTCAGGCTGGCGGCGATGACGCCCTCGCGCACCACGCCGTTGATGGCGGCTTTCACGAACAGCGACTGGTCCGACAACACGTCGATCTTGAGTGCCTCCGGCAGCTGCATTCTGAGCAGCGGCAGGACATTCTTGACACCATTCACCACATCGATGGTGGAGGCTTGGCCGTTCTTGAGCACCGTGGACAGCACGGCGCGCGCCCCGTCCACATGCACGATATTTTGTTGAGGCGAGTTGCCGTCGCGCACATGGCCGACATCGCGCAGATAGACGGTGCCGCCATTGACGGTCTTTATCGGCAGGTCATTGATGCCTTCGATCGTATCGGCGGCGTTGTTGAGCTTTGCGACATACTGGTAGCTGCCGATCTTGATGTTGCCGGTCGGCACAATCTGGTTCTGGTTGGCAAAAGCGTTCTGAACATCGATGGCCGAAAGGCCCCGTGCCTGCATGGCTTGGGGATCAAGGTCGATCTGGATCGAGCGGTATTTGCCGCCATAGGAAAATGGCACCGCTGCGCCGTACACCGTAGTCAGGCGGGGGCGCGCAAAATTCTGCGAATAGTCCAACACCTGCTGCTCCGACAGCGAGTTGGAGGAAAATGCCATCTGAAGCACCGGCACAGTCGAGGCGCTGTAGTTGATGATAAACGGCGGCTGGGTGCCCACGGGCATCTGGCGGATGCCGGTCTGGGCGGAAGAGGTGACCTGGGCAGTGGCCAAGCGAATGTCGACATTGGGCTGGAAATAGATTTTGATGATGCCCAGTCCTTGCATGGACTGGCTCTCGGAATGCTCCACGTCATTGACGTTGTTGGAAAGGAAGCGCTCATAGCTCGCCACGATCCGGGCACCCATCTCGTCCGGAGACAGACCCGAATAGTTGAAGGCCACTCCGAGTACGGGAATGCCGATATTGGGGAAAATGTCGGTGGGGGTCTTGAGTGCCGCCAGCGGCCCGAAGATCAGGATCATCAGGGCCATGACGATGAAGGTATAAGGGCGGTCCAGCGCGACCTTGACGAGCCAGGTCATTGTCCTGCTGGCCTTAAATATAGCTCCATCATCGCAAGCTCTTGGCGTTTCTTCTAAATTTCCGGCAAATGTCCTCGGATTATAGCGGAAAATCCGCAACCGGCGCACCGCCGCGGTTGTCGCAAGCTGTCGCGGGTTCCGGGCGCGTCTTCACGGCTTGAGGACGCCGATATCGGCCAGGCCTGGGACGCTGCGTCTATTCTCCATAGGATTTATAGGGTATTATCGTCACATGATTTCCCAGAAAGCCCGTTACGCCTTGCGCGCCCTTTTGCATCTGGCTGCCCGGGGCGACGGCGGGCCGATACAGATCTCCGAAATCGCCGAAAGCGAGAAGATTCCACGCAAGTTCCTGGAGGCGATTCTGCTTGAGTTGAAGAAAACCGGGATCGTGCGCAGTCATCGCGGTCGTGCCGGCGGCTATTCCCTGGGCCGGTCGGCCAAGGACATCAGCTTTGCCGATGTTTTGCGGGTTACCGATGGCCCATTGGCCTTGAGTCCCTGTGTCAGCGTCATGGCCTATCGCAAGTGCGATGACTGTTTCGAGGAATCGATTTGCGCCATCCGCAAGGCGCTGCTGGCAGCCCGCGACGCCACGGCGCAAATCCTGGAATCCAGAAATTTGGCCAGCGCCGCGCAACAATTGCGGCGGTCCGGCGCTTTATAGCTGTAAAGCTGTCCCAAATTTTCCCACCTTTTCCGGGCCCCCGGAAAAACACCTTAATCCCTATTGACTAGATAGAGATTTAGCGGAATTATGCGCACCTCGGCTCCGTTGAAGGCCGGCGCCGCAATTTCATGGGGTATTCATGCACAGGGCTCGCTTTTCCATCTTCCTGGCCGGAGCTGCGCTGATCGCGCTGTCGGAACAGGGCCTTGCGGCGGCAAAGAAGCAGCCCGCCCCACTACCGGATCCGCGCATCGGCGTTTTGGAGCAGCAGCTGCGCGACCTGCAACAGCAGCTGGCCGAGATCAAAGGGGCCCGGAAAGCCGGCGAAGGCGCCAATGATTACAGCGCCGCGGTGATCGACCTGAAACGCAGCACCTCCGATCAGTATGTCGACATCAACAATCGCATCGACGCTATGGCCAAGGCCGGTGTCGACAATGGGCGTTTTTCCATTGCGAGCCCCAATGGCGCTTTCAGCCTGTCGCTGCGCGCTTTGGTGCAATTCGATGTGGGCTATTTCGCGCAAGGCAGGAATCCTCCAGGCGTGGACTTGAACAGCGGCACCAATTTCCGCCGTGCGCAACTGGGCTTCCAGGGCACCGCCTTCCAGGATTGGGCCTACAACTTCATCTATGATTTCGGCGGCAACGGCGTTGAAAACCGCGGCTATATCTACAATGCCTATATCGAATATGACGGGTTGAAGCCGTTCTTCTTCCGCATCGGCGCCTATACGCCCTTCGAGGGCCAGGAAGATCAGACCGGTTCAGGCGATCTGTTCTTCCCCGAGCGTGCCGCATCGGTCGATATCGCGCGCAATATCGCCGGCGCCCCAAGCCGCGAAGCCGCCAGCATCTGGGTGCAAGGCGACACCTATCATGTCTCGCTTTCCTATACCGGCAAGAAGACCACGGACGGCACCTCGACCGGCGCCGCGGTCGGCACGTTTGATGCGCAACAAGCCCTGATCGGCCGCGCGGCCTATCTCGCGGCGTCCACGCCCGAAGCCAAATGGCTGGTGGAAGGCCATATCACCGACGTGCTGAAGCTGGCCGACCCCACCCCCAGCACCTCACCCGTCGCCACCGTGATGCGGCTCAGCAATGGCCCCGAAGTGGCGGTGGATGCCAGCCGGACCGTGGATACCGGCAATATCGACGCCAAAGAAGTCCGAGAATTCGGCTTTGAAACTGCCGGAACCTATGACCGCTTCTATGGGCAGGGCGGATGGTTCCGCTACGAAATCGAACGTCGCACGGCGGTCCCCAATCCGCATTTCTCCGGCTGGTATGCGTTCCTCACTTATTCGCTGACCGGCGAGCAGCATCCCTACGATCCTGCTACCGCCAGCTTCCGGAACTTGCGTCCGGTCAATCCCTTGGGGACGCCGGGCGGCTGGGGAGCGTGGGAGGTGACGGCGCGTTACAGCGATATCGATCTTGATTTCCTGCCCTTGGCTACTGTCGCCAATGGCGGCATTGCCGGCGGAAAACAGGATGTATGGAGTCTGGGGCTGAATTGGTATCCCAACAACATCATCAAGTTCCAGCTCAACTACGACAATATCAAGGTTGATCATATCAACGCGCCGACCACCGATATTTCCGCCGATGCCGTCGTGCTGCGCAGCCAGATTGCCCTCTAAGGAGCTCGGGACCATGAAACGCGTTCTCTCTTTTCTGGTCGCGGCGGGTCTGCTTTCGGCCACTGCGGCGCAA
>DATHLY010000105.1:0-2808 GCA_035487655.1 Rhizomicrobium sp.
AAGCGCGCGACATTCCCCGCGGCAGGGTGCTGAAGGACGAGGCCCTGACCGAAATCGCCGCCCATCCCCCGGAGACGCCGGAGGGGCTGGACCGCATCCGCGCCGTTCCCAAGGGCTTTGCCAATTCCAAGTTGGGCAAGGGCCTGATGGAGACCATCACACAAGGCCTTTCCGCGCTGCCGCCGGAAGAAGCGCTGACCGAAAACCGTCAGCGTCGCCGCCGTGAGCCCTCGCCGGCGGCCATCGACCTGCTCAAGACCCTGCTTCGGCTGCGCGCCGAAGCCGCGGATGTGGCGCCGCGGCTGATCGCCAATGCCGAGGACATTGAACGGCTGGCGGCTTGTGAGGACGATGGCGTAGCCGCTTTGCATGGCTGGCGCCTGGAAGTGTTCGGTAAGGACGCGCTTGCGCTCAGGAAAGGCGATCTGGCCATCGCCCTGGAGAATGGCGAGGCGGTGGTTGTGGAATTGGAGGAGGAGTCATGAAAAAGATCATCCTGGTTTCTGCGCTGTTGGCGCTTGGTATGGGAAGCGCGGGGGCACAAACCCCGCTACCGGCGGATTGGACGACACTCACCTTCACAGCCAATCTCAACAAGCCGGCGAACGTCGCCTGGCAACGCATTGGCGGCAATGACTGGTGCGGCATCGCCAAATATCTGGACGTCAAAAGCTGTGCCATCAATTCGGGCAAGGGCGAACTTGGCTCGGTACGCACCATCGCGATTGCCACGGGTAACGTGGTGGAGATCGTGGTGGCGCGGACGGCGCATTCCTATACCTATGCCCAGCCCTACACGCCGATCTTTTATCACGGCACCATGGCGGTAGAGCCGGTGGATGCGGGCCACTCGCGCCTCGTCTACACCCTGATCTGGAATCAGGCGGCGGTGGGCGATGCCAAAGCGCAGGCCGCGGCACGGGATGGACGCAAGACGCGGTTTCAGGCGGCTGTGGACAAGATGGCGGCAGCGGTCAACGCTCCCTGACCCCCAATTGTCATGGCCCACCGGGGTGTGGGCCATCCATTTGGGTTCGCGATTGTCCTGAAAATAGAAGTGCTGGCGTCATCTGGATGGCCCGCAGTCGCGGGCCATGACAATCTGTGTGAAACCTACGCCTCGTCCAGGTTGACGCTGCCCGTAGCCAGATCCTCCGGCTCCTCACCCGTGTACGGGTCCTCATCCGGCCCTAGCTCATCGCTGGGATTGGGCACGTCGAAGCCCGAAGGCGGCATGGCCTCCAAGAAGCCGGCCGCCTTGAGCTCATCCAAGCCAGGCAGATGCACCACGCTCTCCAGCCCGAACTGGACAAGAAAGGCCTCCGTGGTGCCATAGGTGACCGGGCGGCCGGGGGTACGCTTGCGTCCCCGGATCTTGATCCAGCCAATCTCCATCAGCATGTCGATGGTGCCCTTGGACATGGCCACCCCGCGGATGTCCTCGATCTCGGCCCGGGTCACCGGCTGGTGATAGGCGATGATCGCCAGAGTTTCGATGGCGGCCTTGGAAAGGCGCTTCTGCTCTGGCTGCTCCTTGCGCAACAGGAAGGCCAAGTCACTGGCGGTACGGAATTGGTATTTTCCGGCGACACAACAGAGGTTTACACCGCGCTTTTTATAAATCCCTTCAAGCGTCACAAGAAGCGCGGGCACGTCCGCGCCTTCCGGCAGAGATGTTGACAGTGCCTTTTGGTCCAGCGGCTCCGAGGCCGCGAACAACAATGCCTCGATCATCCTGAGATGCTCGGGATTGGCGTCAGTCTCCTGGCTCTTGGCGTCCATCTCGGTTTCAATCGTCTCAATCATCTTGGCTACGCTGCTCATGTGATTCTCCCGGCGCCACTAGTTTGTAGAAGTTGTCACCGCATCTGAGGACCGTTCCCGGTCCCGAA
Source organism: Rhizomicrobium sp. (assembly GCA_035487655.1). Lineage (GTDB taxonomy): Bacteria > Pseudomonadota > Alphaproteobacteria > Micropepsales > Micropepsaceae > Rhizomicrobium. The sequence continues at coordinate 1,893 of DATHLY010000105.1, forward strand.
CAAATATCTCGGCAAATGGCGCCGTCTGTTGAATCTCCATCTTGCCGTCCCGCGCCAGTTCCAGGCAGGCCAAAAGGGTCGAAGCGATCGCCGAACGCCGGCGGGCTCCTCCTGACCATTCCAGGGGCAACAACCGATCCAGCGCGCTCCAGTCCGAAATCCTGCCCAGCATCCGCTCCAGCCGTTCCCGTGCTTCCTCGATATGCAGCACCGGCGCCATCTGGGGACGATAGGTCTTGCCGCCCAGCCGCCGAACCCTGTCCGTGGCGTAGGCGGTCAACAGGTCGTACATCGTGTCCTTGTACGTCCTGAGCTTGATCACATTGACCGGTTCGGGATCGCCGCGTCCGAAAACGTCGCGGTCCAGCCGCTCGCGTCCCATCAATCGGGTGGAAGCGGCGCGCATGGCGTCCAGCCGCTGCAACCGCCAGCGCAGACGCGTGGCCATCTCATCGGCGGTCGGTTCGCCGTCGGGGCCTTTTTCCTGCGGCAGGATCAGGCGGGATTTCAGATAGGCAAGCCAGGCCGCCATCACCAGGTAATCGGCGGCCAGCTCGAGATTCAGCTTCTTGGCGCCCTCGATGAATTCCAGATACTGCTCGGCCAGCTTGAGGATCGAGATCTTGGCGATGTCGACCTTCTGGTTGCGGGCCAGCGTCAAAAGCAGGTCCAGCGGCCCCTCAAAGCCGTCCACCGCCACCATGAGCGCCTGGTCGTCGGCGAAGATCGCGGTCGATTCAAACGCGTCGAAGGTTTCGACTTCTTCCGGTGTGGTCATGCGGCGGCTCCCAGCAGCACCGCCAGCCGGGCCTCGGCCGCTACCGGATCCAGTGGACCCGGCGCCGACAGATGCCCCAGCGCCTGCTCGCTGCGCTTGAGGGATTGTCCATTCAATGTCTTCACTTCCGATGCCACG
>DATHLY010000106.1:0-2252 GCA_035487655.1 Rhizomicrobium sp.
ATACCGTGCCCTATCCCAAGGGTTCGGTGCTGACCGATCTGGTGAAAGGCGTGCATTATGACGGCGCCAAGCCGGAAACCGGCGACGGCACCGTGGCCATTTTCATGGACTGCCCGCTGGACGGCACCGCGGCGGAAGTTAAGCCGTAGGCGCTTCCGGCCTTCGCAGCAGGGAGGTGATGACGGCGGAGACGATCAGCGCCGCCGCCATCATCACATAAGAGGCGCCCGGCGAGCCGGTAATGGCATTGAGCCGCCCCACGCCATAGGCGCCGACAAAAGATCCCAGCGCGCCCATGCTGTTGATCAGGGCAATGGCGCCGCCCGCCACATTGCGCGGCAGGCGCTCGGCGAGAAAGGCGAAATAGGGGCCATAGGGCGCATACATCATCGCGCCCGCGATGGTGAGCAGCACGAAACTCGCCCAGAAATGCGCGCTCCCCAGCAGGTAGGAGCCATAAAAGGCAGCCGCCGCCAGCGCCAGGCAGGGCCAGACCAGCGCCATTCGCCGCCGCGACAGATCCGACCATGTGGCGATCGATACTTCCGCGATGACTGCCGCCAGGTAAGGGACCGCCGAGAGGAAGCCCAGCTCCGTCATGCCCATGTCGCGTGTCCGCAGGATCGAGGGCAGCCAGATCACGAAACCATAAACGCCGATGCTCCACAGGAAATATTGCGCCGACAGGGCCATCACGAGCGGGCTCCGGAAGGCGGCGGCATAATTGCGCAGCGGGGGGATGCCCTTTTGCTCTTCGGTCAGCTTGGCGTCCAGCGCCTGTTGCTCGGGTGGGGAAAACCAGGAGGCCTCGCGCGGATGGTCCGCCACCACCTTCCACCACACCAGCGCCCAGAGGACCGGCGGCAAACCCTCGATGATGAACATCATGCGCCAGCCCAGGCGCGCGGCGAGATAGCCGGACAAGAGCGACATCCACAGCATGGTGAAGGGATTGCCCAACACCAGAAAGGCATTGGCCCGGGCGCGCTCGCCGCTGGTGTACCAGCGCGCCTGCAGGATCAGCATGGCCGGCAACACCGCGCTTTCCACCATGCCCAAGAGGAAACGGTCGATATAGAGCAAGGTGATGTTGGCGATCAGTCCGGTGGCGCTGGCGAGAATCCCCCAGCCGATCAGGCCGAAAAAGATCAGTCGCTTGGTGCTGTACTTCTGGGCATAGGCCGCGCCGGGAATCTGGAACAGGAAATAGCCCAGGAAGAAAAGTGATCCCAGCAGCGAATTCTGGGCCGCCGAGATATGGAGGTCGGCCGCCATCCCCGCGGCCGCGCCAAAGCTGAAATTTGCGCGGTCGAGATAGGAAAGGCTGTAGCTGATGAAAATGACCGGCAGAAGCACGGTCCAACGGCGATTCAAGCGCGCTTCCCCTGTTGCGGCCCTTTGTGGCCTGTTCTAGCTTCCCCGGCACAAGAAATGAGGGGAACGCCATGCAGAAGATCACGCACTCCGCCATTCTGTCCACTCTGCTGACGGCGGGCGCGGCCCTGCCCGCTCTCGCCGCCGCCGACACCAAGGTGCTGGATCATCACGTCGCCAACATGAAGTCGGGTAACCTGGAAGCGGTGCTTTCGGACTATTCCCCCGATGCGGTGGTGGTGACGCCTCCCGGCATGGTCACGCCTGACGGGGTATTCGTCGGCTCGGAGACCCGCACGCTGTTCCGCGTGCTGGCCGGCAAAGACAATCTGCCGGGCAACAAGACCATGCAGACGCGCTATCAGAGCGCGGGCGCCGACACGTCCATCATGCACTGGGTGCAGTTCAAGGGCACGCCCAAGGAAATTTCCGGCTATGACGTGTTCGTGGTGCGCGGCGGAAAAATCGTGTTTCAAAGCGTGACGGTGAATCCGGCGAAAAAGTGAGTTCTTTCGTTCGCGAAAGAAGTCACGCCAAGCCCGCCCGCGCGTCAGCGACTTGAGGGCGGGCGCGGCAGGGCGACCTTCCGGCGGTCGGCGCGACAGAATCATTTGCCGAGCCCGCCCGCGGCGGCTAGCGGCAGCGTAGTGCCGCGCGACTTGAGGGCGGGCGCGTTGGCAGCACCCCTTTCCGCTGATCAGAGCTTTCCGAGCACAACCAGAATCAGAACGATAATGAGTATCAGGCCGAGCCCGCCGCCGCCGTAATAGCCCGTACCATAGAAGCGGCCGCCGCCGATGCCGCTGAAGCCTCCCAGCAGTGCGATGACAAGTACGATGAGCAATATGGTTCCTAGGGACATGCAAATCTCCTTTGGG
>DATHLY010000107.1:0-6674 GCA_035487655.1 Rhizomicrobium sp.
TTGGGCGCACGGTTGCGCGGGCGCACCATTGACGCGGCCCGCGCCGAGATCCTGGCCGAACTGGACGGCGAGAAGCTGGAGCTGGACAAGCTGACCGCCAAGGTGGTGGCCGAAGGGCTGGCAACCCTTGCCGGACCCGAAAAGGTGCTGATCGTGCGCGGCACCTCGCATCTGCTGGACAGCCAGGCTGATCTGGACCGTATCCGTACTCTTTTTGACGATATCGAGCGCAAAGCCGACCTGATCCGGCTCTTGGAACTGGCCAAGGAGGGAGAAGGGGTGCGGATTTTCATCGGCTCGGAGAACCGGCTGTTCTCGCTATCGGGTTCCTCCATCGTCGCCGCCCCTTACGCCAATGCCCAAGGCAAGATTGTCGGGGTGATTGGGGTTCTGGGCCCGACCCGGCTGAATTATGGCCGCATCATCCCCATGGTGGACCATACCGCCAAAGTCATTGGACGATTGCTGGCTTAAGGTTTAAGGGGACCCCCAAAAGATGCCTCAAAGAATGAATGTGACCAGTCATGAGTGACGATCAGAACAATAATCCGTCTGCCGCCAATGATGGCGAAAACCCCTTTGCGGCGGAATTCGCCGTGCTGGAAGCGCTGAAGGCGGAAGTGGAATCCCTTAAGGACCAGCGGCTGCGGGCGCTGGCGGAAGTGGAAAATGTCCGCCGCCGTGCCGAAAAGGAGCGGGCTGACGCCAGCCAGTATGCGGTGACCAAGTTCGCCCGCGACATGCTGGGTATTGCCGACAATTTCGCCCGCGCCCTGGCCGCCGTGCCGGCCGACATTCGTGCCGCCGCCGATCCCCAGGTCAAAGCGGTGTTGGATGGGGTGGAGGCCACCGACCGCCAGTTGCTGCAGACGTTAGAGCGCTATGGCGTGAAGGCGGTGGACACCAGCGACGGCAAGTTCGATCCCAACCTGCATCAGGCGATCGCTGAAGTCCCCGGCAACGGCAAGCCGCCCGGCTCGATCGTGGATGTGGTGCAGGCCGGTTTCACCATCGGCGACCGGCTGCTGCGTCCCGCCATGGTCACGGTTGCAAAAAAAGACATGCCCGCCCAACCCGTCAGCGTTGATACTAAGGTTTGAGAAGGGGCCCTGAATGTCCGAGCTGAAAATCGTCGTCACCGGCGCGTCCGGGCGCATGGGCCGGACATTGATCCGCGAGATCGCGCAGGGCTCGGGCATCACATTGTGCGGCGCGCTGGAGATGGAGGGCCATCCCAATCTGGGGCTGGATTCCGGCACCATCGCCGGCATGCAGCCCAACGGCATCAAGCTGACGGCCGATCCGCTGCTGCTTCTGGCCGATGCCCAGGCGGTGGTGGATTTCACCACGCCGTTGGTTTCCACCATGCTGGCGGAACTGGCGGCCCAGGCGCGCATCGTCCATGTCATCGGCACCACCGGCTTTGACGAAAAGGCTGAGGCGCGCATCGCGGCGGCGGCACGCCATGCCGTGATCGTGAAATCCGGCAATATGAGCATGGGGGTCAATCTTCTGGCCGCGCTGACGGAGCGCGCCGCCAAGGCATTGGCCGATTACGATATCGAGGTCCTGGAAATGCACCACCGTAACAAGGTGGATGCCCCATCGGGCACCGCCTTGCTCTTGGGCGAGGCGGCCGCTCGCGGCCGCGCGGTGGCGTTGAGCAAGCATGCGGTCAGGACACGCGACGGCCATACGGGTGCGCGCCGGGACGGTGACATCGGCTTTGCCACTTTGCGCGGCGGCACGGTGGTCGGCGAGCATTCGGTGATCTTTGCCGGCACCGGCGAGCGCATCACCCTTTCGCATTCCGCGGAAGACCGTTCGATCTTCGCGCATGGCGCGCTGACGGCGGCCAGGTGGGGGCATGGGCAAAAGCCTGGCTTGTATTCCATGACGGATGTGCTTGGTCTTTGACGCTTAAAACACAATGTCATCCCCGGCGAGCCGCGCGACCTCGCGCGGCGAGGGAAGGGGACCCAGGTGGACAGATTGAGCCCGGTCTTTCCACCTGGGTTCCCTTCCCCTCGCAATGTCCTTGCGGCCATTGCTCGGCCGGGAATGACAATGTGATTGGTTGAAAGTGCAAATGCCTAAGCCCTTCACGAAAGCTGAAGTCGAAGAGTTTTTCGCGCGGCTGAAGAAACTCGACCCCGAACCCAAGACCGAGCTGCAATACGTCAATCCATACACTTTGCTGGTTGCCGTGGTGCTGTCGGCCCAGGCCACCGACAAGGGCGTCAACAAGGCGACCGCGCCTTTGTTCAAGACGGTGAAGACGCCGCAACAGATGCTCGCATTGGGCGAGGAAAAGCTCACCAATGCCATCAAGACCATCGGGCTTTTTCGCGGCAAGGCGAAGAATGTCATCGCCTTGTCCAGGATCCTGGTGGAACAGCATGGCGGCAAGGTGCCAAAGGATCGCGAGGCGCTGCAGGCCTTGCCTGGCGTGGGCCGCAAGACCGCCAATGTGGTGCTGAATGTCGCCTTCGGCCAGCCGACCATTGCGGTGGACACCCATATCTTCCGCGTTTCCAACCGCACCGGTCTGGCGCCCGGTAAGGATGTGGTGGAGGTCGAGCAGAAATTGGAAAAGGTGGTGCCGGAGCAGTACAAGTTGCACGCGCATCACTGGCTGATTCTGCACGGCCGCTATACTTGCGTGGCGCGCAAGCCGTTGTGTCCCACCTGTGTGGTGCGCGACCTGTGCCGCTTCAAGGATAAAACAAAAGAAGCGGAGTTGGTGAAGAAGAGGATGCCGATTTCCAAAATCCGGATCAATACCATGCAAGAAAATTGATTCACCAACCCTCCCCTTGAGGGAGGGTCGAAAAATCGAAGCGCAGCGAAGATTTTTCGGGGAGGGGTCTCGGCCCATAACCCCTCCCCGACGACGTCTTCGCCGGCGACGCGCGCACGGCGATAAGACAATCCATGTTCGCCGCACCCTGCTGTTTTCCTCTCCCCTTGTGGGAGAGGAAGAAAAATCATTGGGTTAGCGGAGCGATAGCGACGCTCAACCCATTGATTTTTCAGGTGTGAGACGCGACCGGCGGCGCCTAGCGTCAGCGTAGCGGCGCGGGCAAATCGATCCGTCGCTAGCGACAGCGTAGCGCGACGATCGATTTGAGCGTCGAACGCCCGCGAAGCGGGCCCGGCCGCTCGCCTTAGCTCGCGGCGTTCGTCGCTCGAAATGGTCCACTGGACCATTTCGCTCGCTATGCGAGACGCTCCGAACCCCCTCACCAGCAAAATCTAAGCACTTGGCTCCGCATGCTTCGCCAAGTGCAAGATTTTGCGTCCTCTACGGGGCGCGCTTGGCCGCGCGCCCGTCCTTCGGACCCCACAAGGGGAGAGGAAATTCTTCTACGACGTCTTCGCCGGCGACGCGCGCAAGGCGATAAGACAATCCATATCCGCGGCATTCTGCGCGCCATGCGGCAGCGTCTCGACATGGCGCACGATCAAGGGCGCGCCATAGAGAAAGAAGAAGGCCCGGCAGCTTTGTCCGTCATAGCGCCACATTTCGGTGGCGCCGTCCTTCCTGACAAAAGCAGGCTTGCCGAACGCGGCCTGCAGGCCGGTAGCCGGCATGTTGAGATACTGGCCAGGCTCGCCGCGCGGCGGAGCCGGTGGAATGGCGGAGGGAGACGGGACCGGCGGTGGCGGCGGCGGCGCCTTGGCGGCGCAGCTGGCGGCAACCAAGGTCAGGATCAGGCAGGGCAGCCGACGCAGCATGGCGAGTCTTCTGCACCAGCGCCGCCCGGCCCTCAAGTGAAATGCTTGCAGAAGCATCGCGCCGCGTATAAGCGGAACTCCTGATTTCGCGGGGTTCACATGACGCATCAGCAATTTGACGTGGCCGGCCTGGGCAATGCCATTGTCGACATCATCGCCTCGGTGGATGACCGCTTCCTGCTGACCCACCGCATCGCCAAGGGCGCGATGGTGTTGATCGATGAATTCCGCGCCAAGGAATTGCTCAAGGCGCTTGCCGATGGCAGCCAGGCTCTCTCCAGCCTGCATGAGGTCGCGGGCGGTTCGGCCGCCAATACGCTGGCAGGACTGGCCTCGCTTGGCGGCAACGGGGTTTATGTGGGCAAGGTGTTCGACGACCGGCTGGGGCATGTCTTTGCCAAATCCATGTCGGCACAAGGCATCACCTTTACCACCCATCCCACGCGCGTCGGTTCCACCACCGCCAGTTGCCTGATCGCGGTGACGCCGGATGGCCAGCGCAGCATGAGCACCTATCTGGGCGCCTGCCGCGAATTGACGCCCGATGACGTGGACGAGGACCAGATCGCACGCGCGCGCGTGCTCTATATCGAAGGCTATTTGTGGGACGAGGAGAGCGCCAAGCAGGCCTCGCGCAAAGCCATTGCGGCGGCGAAGGGCGCTGGTGGACGCGTCGCGCTTTCGCTGTCCGACCCGTTTTGCGTCGGCCGCTTCCGCAACGAATTCCTGCATCTCATGGACCGGGACGTGAACATCCTGTTCGCCAATGAGGAAGAAGCCAAGGCGCTGTTCCAGGTCGAGGATTTCGCGGGCGTGGTGGCCGGTGCCAAGAAATGGGGCGGCATCGCCGCCTTGACGCGCTCGGCCAAGGGCTGCGTGATCGTGGAAGAAGGCATGGTGCATGAGATCGCCGCCGCGCCGGTTTCGCAGGTGGTCGACACCACGGGCGCCGGCGACCAGTTCGCCGCCGGATTTCTCTACGGCCTCACGCGCGGCAAGGGCCTGGCGGATTGCGGCAAGCTGGGCGCGCTGGCGGCCGCCGAAGTGATTTCGCATTACGGGGCGCGGCCCGCAACATCGCTGAAGGAATTGGCGGCGAAGGCGGGGTTGGTTTAGTCAACGGTCCTTCCTCTCCCCTTGTGGGAGAGGAAGAAAAATCACTGGGTTAGCGGAGCGACAGCGACGCTCAACCCATTGATTTTTCAGGTGAGGGGTGAGTGGCAATGAATAACCCGGCCGCTCGCTTTAGCTCGCGGCGTCCCGGCCTCGCGGCGCGCCCGAGGGCGCGCCGCTGCGGCGTTCGTCGCTCGAAATGGTCCACTGGACCATTTCGTTCGCTACGCGAACCGCGCCTCACCCCACCACATGCATCACCACCTCGCGCCGGTGCGGCGCGTCGCGATGCTCAAAGAGAAAAATCCCCTGCCAGGTCCCCAGCCCCAAACGTCCCTGTTGGACGGGAATGCCGATGCTGGTCTGGGTGAGCGCGCTGCGAATATGCGAGGGCATGTCGTCCGGCCCTTCGGTGATGTGGCGAAGGCGGGGGCCGCTCTTTGCCAGCCAGGCGAAGAAATCCTGCAGATCCCTTTGCACATCGGGATCGGCATTTTCCTGGATCAACAGCGAGGCCGAGGTGTGGCGCACAAAACAAGTCAGAAGACCATTTTCGATCTTTTCGCCGCGCACGAAATTTCGCGCTTCGTCGGTAAATTCGTACAGGCCCGGCCCCCTGCTCGGCACCGTCAAAGTGTGAAACGCTTGTTTCATCATTTCTTCCGCAGATACACATACAGCGCGCCATCGCCGCCATGCTTCACATGGGCTTTGGCCACATAGGCAATCAACGCGGCGAGCTCGGGTTCGTTCAGCCAACGCGGCGCCATCTGTTTCAACACGCCACGCGCCGAGGCCATCCAAGATGCAGTCTCGTCATTCTTGGGATTGCCCTTGCCGGTGACCACCAGCACCAAACGGTCGCCCCGCCGGTGCGCCTGGGTGAGCCGGGTGAAAAGGCAGCGATGCGCCACCGCCTGAGTCATGCCATGCAGGTCGATGCGGGCCTCCGGCTCGATCAGGCCCTTGCGCAGCCGGTCCCGGGTCGCGCCATTGATGCCGCTGGGACCTGAGGAAGGCGCTTTCTTTTTTGCCGGCGCCTTGGGCAGGGCGGGCTTGATCGGGCGGCCTTCCTTGAAGACCTGCTCGAACAGTTTGCGTTCGTCCTCGCTGGTGGCCCGTTTCCGACGTTCCTCTTTCATTGCCGGCTCATGATGGGAGATTGAGCGGATAGACGTGTGCATCGCCGATCTTCGCCGCCAGGGCCTTGGGCAGCAGCACATAGAGCGCGCCCGTCCCTTTCAGCGCGCCGGCCCGCCGTTCGGCCTCAGGCCCGAAGCCGAAGAAGATGTCGGCCCGCACCGGGCCTCGGATGGCGCCGCCAATGTCCTGCGCCACCGCCAAGCCATGCAGCGGATCGGCGCCCTCGGCTGCGACATAGAAGGGCGCGCCCAGGGCATGCACTCGCGCATCCACCGCCACACTCGCCAGCGGCGTGAGATTGACGCCCAATGAGCCTTTGGGGCCCAAGGCGGTGTCGCCAAGTGGTGCCTCGGCAAAGAAGATATAGCTGAGGTTGGTCTGCATCACCGCACGCGCGCGATCCGGGTTTGCCTTGAGCCAAGCGCGGATGGATTGCAGGGATACATCTTCGCGCGTGAGCGATCCGTCGGCGATCAAGGTCCGCCCGATCGCCGTATAGGCTTGGCCATTCTCGCCGGCATAGGCAATGCGCCCCATAATGCCGTCGTCAAACACCACCCGGCCCGAGCCCTGGATCTGCAGAAAGAAGAACGCCACGGGATCGTCGGTATAGAAAAGCACCGGCGCATTGACGACGCCCTTGGCGTCGATCTCGGCCCGGTCGGCATAAGGCACCAGAG
>DATHLY010000108.1:0-5937 GCA_035487655.1 Rhizomicrobium sp.
GATCACATGGCGCACAAGTTCTTCAGGGGCGCTGGCGCCGGCCGTCAGGCCGACTACCTTCTTGCCGCGCACCCATTCCGGCTTCAGCTCACCGCCGTCATTGATCAGGTAGGACGGCACGCCTTCCTCGATCCCGATTTCGCGCAGCCGGTTGGAATTGGAGCTGTTGGCCGCGCCCACCACCAGGATTACGTCCGCGATCTTGGCCAGCTCGCGCACCGAAGTCTGGCGGTTCTGGGTGGCATAGCAGATGTCGCTGGTCTCAGGGCCGACGATGTCGCTGAAGCGCTTCTTCAACGCCACGATGATGCCCTTGGTGTCGTCGATCGAAAGTGTGGTCTGGGTGATGTAGGCGACCGGCGTAGCGGGCGGAATTTCCAGCGCCGCGACATCGGCTTCGTTCTGCACCAGGGTCACTGGCGCGCCGACCTGGCCCATCGTGCCTTCCACTTCGGGATGGCCGGCATGGCCGATCAGAATCAGGGTGCGGCCATGGGCGACGTAACGCTTACCCTGATTGTGCACCTTGGAAACCAGCGGACAGGTGGCGTCCAGCACCGGAAGGCCGCGGTCCTGGGCGGTCTTCACCACCGACTGCGGCACACCATGGGCGCTGAAGACGGTGACGGCGCCCTCGGGCACTTCATCCAGCTCTTCCACAAAGCGCGCCCCCTTGTTCTTGAGCTTGTCGACCACATGCTTGTTATGGACGATCTCATGGCGGACATAGACAGGCTCGCCATACTTATCGAGGGCCTTTTCCACGATATCGATGGCGCGCACGACCCCGGCACAGAAGCCGCGTGGCTGGGCAAGAATGACTCGCATATCGGTCCCTGATCCGCTCCAAAGCAATCCCGGCCGCCCCCGGCCGGTCCCGCCAGGCGGGCGGGTATTCGTGGCGCTGCAACATAGCCATTTTCCCCTTTCAGGATAGGGGGTGCAACCATTTCCCGGACGCGGATATGCTTGGGAACCCACGAAATGTTGCCAAAACCACACCAGTGTCCCGATTTTCGAAATTCGCGAGATGTCGATATCAGGTTCCTGGCGAATTTCGGAATCGAGAGACACTAGTAACCTATTGATTCATAGCGTATTTTTTGTTTCGAAGCTCGCGTCAGGCCCGATATCGATGGTCGTGCGAACTTCGAAACCACGACCCAGGTAAAGGGGGTGGCAAAGCCGCCGGTTTCAAGGCTACAAGCAGCTTGATGACAGCTTGGCTTGCAGGCTGGCCGGGGGGCCAGACGGCCTCAAGCCCGCGTAAAATGGGGCGCCATGTCCAGTAAATCCCGCGATGTTCCCCATCCTGTTGCCAGGGGGACGTTCCAGCCCCCTGACGGCCCGACTGTCGATACCAGCCAGTTGCCCAAAGCGATCGCAGTCTCTGCCAAGCTGGTTGACGCCACCCTGGACACGGTCTTGCCCCATCCGGCCGGTCGCCAGGCCCGGGTCCAAGAGGCCATGCGCTACGCCACCATGGCCGGCGGAAAGCGGCTGAGGCCCTTCCTGGTATTGCACTCGGCCCGCCTGTTCGGCGTCGATGATTCGCGCAGCCTTCGCGTGGGGGCGGCCATCGAGTCGCTGCACACCTACAGCCTGGTGCATGACGATCTGCCCTGCATGGATGACGATGACCTGCGCCGCGGCCGTCCCACCACCCATATCGCCTTCGACGAAATGACGGCGGTACTGGCGGGGGATGCGCTATTGACCATCGCCTTCGAAATTCTCGCCGATGCCCGCACCCATCCGTCCGCCGAAGTGCGTTGCGCCCTGATCGCGCGGCTGGCGCAAGCATCGGGCCATAGCGGCATGATCGGCGGACAGATCATCGACATGCTGGCCGATAAGAGTTTTGGCGTGGATGACGTGATCGACCTGCAGCGCAGGAAGACTGGTCAGCTGTTCGAATTCTCCTGCGAGGCAGGTCCGATCCTGGGCGGCGCATCGGCGCAAGACCGCGCACGGCTCAAGGCCTATGCCGAAGACATGGGCGTGGTGTTCCAGATCACCGACGATTTGCTGGATGTGACCTCGACGGCCGAGAAAACCGGCAAGGCCGTGGGCAAGGATGCGGATATGGGCAAGCAGACCTTGGTAACCCTATTGGGCAAGGAAGGCGCTCGCACCGAGGCCGAAAAACGCGCCGGGCGCGCGGTCGATGCCCTGGGTCCTTACGCCGCCCGCGCCCCGGAATTGTCGGCCCTGCCGTTCTTTTTGCTCGACCGCGACAGTTGAAGGCCACAAAAAGACCCGGATTTTTGCGTATCCATTCTGGTCCCGTTCAGCTTTCGTGCGTTACACGAAAGCACAAGGAGATTTCCATGAATCGCATTTTGCAATCCCTGATTTTGAAACCCCTTGTGAAATCTTGGGCGGTGGCGCTGATGCTGGCGGCCGCGCCCACTTTCTTGGCGATCGAGAGTTTGCCGGTTCAGGCTCAAGCGGCGGATGCCGCGGTGGATCAGGTGCAAGGTTTTTACGATGCGCTGCTCGCCTCTATGAGGTCGGGCGGCACCGCCAAGGCGCGCTACGAGAAACTCAAACCGGCGGTGGAAAAAGCCTTTGACCTGCCCGCCATGACGGCAACCGCGGTCGGTCCAAGTTGGGCTTCGACGTCCGAGGCCGACAAGAAGACGCTGATCGATGCATTTTCCCGCATGACCATCGCCAATTATGCCAAGAATTTCGATTCCTATGGCGGTGAAAAATTCACCGTTGAGCCCGCATCGATCGCGCGCGGCACCGATCATTTCGTCAAAAGCGCGATGAAGACCTCCAAGGAAACCATTGCCTTCAATTATCGCACCCATCAGGTGGGATCGGATTGGAAGATCACCGACGTCTTTCTGGCGGGCAATATCAGCCAGATGGCGCAGAAGCGCTCCGACTTCGCCGCCACATTGGCATCGGGCGGACCGCAGGGCTTGGCCAAGCGGATCAACGCGCTTAGCGATCAGATGCTCAGCTAGGCTGAATTTTCCAGGAGAACGCGCCCCCTCTTAAATCCTCTCCCCTTGTGGGAGAGGAAGAAAAATCCTGGGTTAGCGGAGCGCAGCGACGCTCAACCCAGTGATTTTTCAGGTGAGGGGTGACTTGATGCACGAACACACCCCTCACCAGCAAAATCTAAGCACTTGGCTTCGCTCGCGCTTCGCCAAGTGCAAGATTTTGCGTCCTCTCCCTCAAGGGGAGAGGAAAGGCAGCTCACACCTCCGGATCATGCATCCGCAGCGTGTGACTGGGCGGGCCCAGCAAGGCCGGCGACAAGAACAAGGTTGTCGCCAACACCCATCCCAAGGAAATCATCAGCAACTCACCCATGCTGGCAGTACCGGGATGCACGCTCAGCCACAATGTGCCGAAACCGGATGCGGTGGTGGTGGCGGAGAAGATCACCGCGCGCGTCAGGCTCGAGGCCAGGAAACAACGCTGGCCGTGCCGCCATGCGACCACGAAGTAGATATTGAAGGCGACGCCAATGCCCAGAAGCAGCGGCAGAGCGATGACATTGGCGAAGTTCAGCTTCAGCCCCAGCAAAACGCAGGTTGCCAGGGTCAAAAGGCCCGACAATACCAAGGGCGCCAAGGTCATCAGCACGTCGTGAAGGCTGCGCAGCACCAGCGCCAAAAGGATGGTGATGACGATAAACGACAGGATGCCTGCTTCGGCAAAGGCCCCCACAATGGTCTTGCCCGATTCCCGAATGGAGATCGGTGCGCCGGTGGCTTGGGGAGCCATGCTCAACACGCGATCCGAAAAGGCCGCCAGGGCTTGATGATCGTTGCTGGTGTCCTTGGGAAAGACCTGGACGCGGGCGGTGCCATCCGGCGCGACCCAATCGGCGCGCAGCTCTGCCGGCATGTTTTCCAACGTCACCGGCGCGGCCTTCAGGGAATCGGAAACCGTTGCCAGCATGGTTTTGAGGCCGGGCTCGATCGCTTCGCGCGCCCGCGCGATGGCGGGCGAGCCTGCCTTGACCACCGCCTCCAGCGCATCTGCGAGCCGCCGGGCATCATTTGCGGACTTGTCCTGGGCTGTGCCCGCCGCGGCCCGCAGTTTGTCGGCGGTGCTTATGAAGGCCGCGGCGTCATCGGCATCGCTGGGCGGGGGCAGAATCTCGAAGGGGTTCAGCGTGGTGTCCAGCAGGTTTGCAGCATCGGCGATCAGCACCAATTTCTCCTTTTGCTGATCCGGCACGAGGCTGGTCAAGGTGAGGGCCTGGGACACCAGCGGTTCCTGCTCCAGGCGCCGGGCGATGGCATCGGCGTCGGCAAGGGAGAGCGCCGGCACATCGATCGTATTGGGCGAAGTGAGCGGATTCTGCATCAAGTCGAACAGGGTGGAGACTGATTCGACTTTTGGGCTGCGCAGGTCCAACGGATTGGAATCGAACTGCACGAACGGCATCAGGGCGAGCGTCACCACGCCGGCCGCCGCTGCTACCTGAATCACGTGGCGGCGGTTGCGGGTCATGAAGTCATCCAGGCGGGCGAGGCTCTTGAAGCCGACATCCTCGGTCTCGCCCGGCGGATTGAGCAGCATCAAAAGGGCCGGCAGCATGGTGATGGAGAGTATGAAGGCCACGATCATGCCGAAGCCCGCAACTTTGCCCAGTTCGGCGACGCCGGTATAGGTCGTTGGCAGGAACGAGAAAAAGCCCGCGGCCGTAGCGGCGGCCGCCAGTGCCAGTGGAATGCCGACGCCGTGCCCGGCCCCTTCCAGCGCGGTCGCAAGCTCGCCCTCATAATGCCGCTCATGACGGTAGCGCACGGCGAACTGGATGCCGAAATCCACGCCAAGCCCGACAAACAGGGCAATGAAGGCGATGGAGATAATGTTGAACACGCCCACCGTCAAAAGGCCCAGCCCCATAGTGATAGCCAGGCCGACAATCAGCGTCACCAGGATGGCAAAGATGATCTTGAAGCTCTTGAGCGCCAGCCACAGCGTCAGCAGCACGCCTCCCATCATTGCGGCCGTCATCAACCAGACGCGATCGGTCAGAGTGGCAAACTCCTCGTCCGACAGCGGCACCGGGCCGGTCAGGCGCACACGCACGCCGTGTTCGGGGGTGAGGCCTAAGGCGCGGGCTTGGGCGCGGATCGCGTCATTGGCGCCCCTGCCCGGTTCCAGGGCGGTGAAATCCAGCCGCGGCTTTACTTCGACAAAGCGGCGGATTTCTTCCGGCTTGGCGGGTGCGCCCGTGATCAAGGATCGCCAGGATAGAAATTTGGTCGTGCCCTGGGCGGCCGCGGCGAAGACATCGGCGAAGCGCGACATCGGGCCGTCGAAATCGGCCAATTTGGCTTCTCCCGCGCCGACACCCAATAGCGCGTTGGACAAGTTGCCCATCACCCCGCGTAGCGAGGGATCGGAAGCAAGCCCCCCCAGGAAGGGCTGCGCCTTGATGAGCTGCTGAGTGGTGTCTTGCACCTCCTTCAAGGACAGGAACAGAAGCCCGTTCTGATTGAAAAAGGGTCCGCCATCGGGGCGGTGGACATGGCTGAAAAGGCCTGGGTTTGCGGTGAGCGTCCCGGTCAGCCGCGCGGCGGCCGATTCCGCCAATTCTGGCGTTGCCCCGTCGATCACGGCCACGGTAAAATTGCTCTGTTGCGGGAATGCGGCATCGAAATGGGCTTGGCGCACGCGCCAATCCACCTTGGCATCGATCAGCTGCTCGCTGTCGGTGTTGATGGCGAAATTCCTGCTTGTGTACCAGCTCGCCCCAGCCGCCAAGAGCAGGCAGAGAATGATGACGCCCCTGGGCCAGCGGCAGCAAAAGGCGACAATGCGTTCGATGACCATCATGCCCGGGTTAGAGCATTTTTGCGCTGTCGTTAAAAGTCTGGTAATTCCGCGGTGCGGACGGATCGATCCTCGATCAGCCGCGCCCTGCGTTCAAGATATAGTGTGCGCATGGTAGAGTAA
>DATHLY010000109.1:0-4261 GCA_035487655.1 Rhizomicrobium sp.
TGCCTGCGCAATATGGCTATCAGCCTTTCATAGAGCGCCCGCCCCACCCCACAGCGTCGCGCGCGCGCATCGACATAGGCGCTGACATCCGCAGACCAGCGATAAGCCGCGCGGTCGCGGTGCTTTGCGGCATAGGCGTAGCCGATGACCTTTTCCGCCTGCTCTGCGACGAGCCATGGATGGGTTTGCAAGGTCGCCGCGATGCGTTGCGCCATTTCCTCTTTGGCGGGCGGATCAACCTCGAAGGAAATCGTGGTGTCGCGGACAATCGGCGCGTAGATAGCGGCTATGGCGTCCGCGTCCGATACCGAGGCGACCCGGATTTTCCCTTCAAACATGTCTTAGCCTAGCGAAGATGCAATGTCCGGCAAATCACAACCTCAGAGCGTGCCCGCACTATAGCTCGCGAGTGTGCGGAACTTTCGCCCGGGGCGAATGTTGACAACAATCAATTGACGCTCCGTCCACGGATCGTGTGAAATTTCAAGCCCCGCGCGGCAAAAAGTGCGTTGACCAATTGTCAGCTTTCAACAAGAACAGAGACATGAGCGAACCAGTCCCCACTCCCGAGATACAATGATCACCATCTATCACAATCCCGCATGTGGCACGTCGCGAAATGTCCTGGCCATGATCCGCAATTCGGGGGCCGAACCGCGCATCATCGAATATCTCAAGACCCCACCTGCCAGGGCCGAGCTGGTCGTGCTGTTGAAGCTGATGGGCATGACGCCGCGCCAATTGCTGCGGGAGAAAAGCACGCCCTACCACGATCTGGGCCTGGGCGATCCCAAATGGAGCGATGACGAACTGCTGGATCACATGATTGCCCATCCCATCCTGATCAACCGCCCCATCGTGGTGACACCGCTGGGCGTGAAATTGTGCCGCCCGTCCGAGGTGGTGCTGGATCTGTTGATCGACCGCCAGCGGGGCGCCTTCACCAAGGAGGACGGTGAGAAGATTGTCGACGAATACGGAAACCGAATTGGTGCGGGTCAGGACAATTCAGCACAATTGGGCGGCACTTCCGGAACTGCTGGCAAATAGCCGCTTCGCTCCTGCAGCACGTCTCAAGACGTGAAGAGATGAACGGGTCGGTTGTTGACTTGTCCGTTCGCTCGCCCTGACATGATAGAACGGTCACAGAGGGGCAAATCATGGCAGCCTTCAGCCGGTCCGTCCGCGCTCTTATCCTGGTATCCGCTTTCTCCCTGCCTGCCGGCGCCACCTTCGGCCAGGCCAATCTGGAATCGGCGAAAATTCCCCAGCCGCACCTGGCCAAGGCGCGCGCCGAAGCCTTTGGCGAGAATGGTTGGAAGTATCCCGCTCTCATCACCTGCTATCCCGACGAAGGCCAGTCGGCCGAGCATGTGATCAAGGATCCTGGGCCCGGCAAGGCGGCCGACAATCTTTACTTCCTGGGCAACGGCGTGGTCGCCGCCTGGGCGGTTAATACCAGCGACGGCATTATCCTGATCGACACGCTGAACAACCAGGCGGATGCCGATAAGTATATCATTGGCGGCTTGCAACAGCTTGGCCTGGACCCGGCGCGTATCAAAACCATCATCGTGTCCCATGGCCATGGCGATCACTATGGCGGAGCGCGCTACCTTCAGGACAAGTACCACGCCAAACTCACCATGACGGCGCTGGACTATGACTTGGCGGAAAAGCCATTGACGCGACCCACGAACTTTGGCCCGCCGCCGCATCGCGACCAAGTGGCGACGGACGGCGAAACCATCACCCTGGGGGATGAATCGATCAAACTGTTCATCACAGCCGGCCACACACCGGCCTCGCTCTCCATGCTGATTCCGGTCAAGGACAAGGGGCGGAACCACACCCTGCTCTATCTGGGCGGCATCACCAACAAGAGCCTCAAGCCCGACATGCACGCCGCCTATGACAAATGGACCGGCCGGCTGCTGCAAGTCGTGGCGGCGGAAAAGCCGGACGGTGTGATCGGCAATCATTCCTCCTATGACGAGGCGGCCACCAAGCTGGACAAGCTGCGCATCATGCCGGACAAGCCCAATCCCTTCTTCACCGGCGTGGAGAATACCGCGCGCTATCTGCGGGTCTTGAAGGAATGCAACTTGAACAATTGGGAGATCGAGAAGGCGCTGCAGTGAGCCGCGACCGCCCAAGGCGGACAAAACAGTCCAGTGGACCGTTTTGAGCGGCGAACGCCGCGAGCTTGGGCGAGCGGCCGCAGCCGGTTCTACTTTGCCTTAACTCTTGCCACTTCCTTCGCGAAATTGATATCGGCGGAGTCGCCGGTCACCAGATGCGCGCCCACAATATAAGCGGGCGTCTGGAACACCCGGATTCCCCGGGCCAGGTTGAAATTGGCGATAATCTCGTCGGTGACGTCTTGGGCGACCATATCGCGGCGGGCGCGGGCCACGTCAACGCCCACAGCCTTGGCGGTTTCCAGGATGCCCGCCTCGTCCAGCACGCCGTCGCGGCGCATCAACGCCAAATGGAAGGCGCGGTACTTGCCCTGTTTCGCCGCCGCCAGCGCCATGCGCGAGGCGATCAGCGAGGCGTGGGTCAGGATGGGGAATTCCTTCATCACCAGCTTCACCCGCTTGTCGCTATCCACCAGCCGCATCAGCCTGGGCTCGGCTGCCTTGCAATAGGGGCAGGTGTAGTCGAAGAACTCCACAATGGTGATATCGCCTTGGGGATTGGCGAGGACGGGCGACCCCGGATTGGCAGTCAGCGCGTCGATGCGGGCGGCCACGCGCTCATCCCGGTCTTTCGCCTCTTCCGCCTGCTGCTGGCGCAGATAATCCCGCACGGCCTTCGCCGCGCGCGGATCGGCGGGCAGCGACGCGGCCTGGGCGGTGCCGCCCAGCACCATCAGAAGCAGCAAAAAAACAATTAACCGCGCCATTTCCTGCGTCCTATATCGCTCCTGCCGCATGCCCTTCGCTCGCGCTCCGGGCGTTCGGCCTTCAAATCGGTCCACTGGACCGATTTGCCCCGCATTCGCGGGCCAGGCCGAACAACTTCAATTTGTGATGCAATTGATGCCGGAGCAACAAATAACTGAACAGCGCCTGCACCATCAGCGAGGCAACCCCCAAATACCAGAAGTCATGCAGCGCCGCCCAGGGTTGGCTCGCCAGCCACACTGCCGGCACGACATAGGTGATGAGCCGCGTGCCGCTGGAGATCAGCGCCGGCCGCGTGTCGCCCAGCGCCTGGAACATGCCCGAGCAGCAGAATGTCAGCCCCACCGCCACGAAATTCCACGAGGCGATGCGCAGGAATTCCGACGCCACCGCGATCACCGCCGGATCGTTGCTAAAAGGCTGAACCAGCACATGCGGGCTGATTTGGCAGAGCAGGGTCAAGGTCAGCATGATCCCCGCCCCCATCACCGCGGCATGGCGGAACGTGTCGCGCACACGTTCGGCATGGCGGGCGCCGAAATTCTGCCCCGCGATGGGTCCGGTGGCGAAGGCCACCGCCATGGCGGGCAGAAAGATCGCCTGCATGGTGCGCGCGCCGATGCCGTAACCGGCTTGGGCCTGGGGTCCGAACCCGCGGATCGCCCAATAGGCCACCGCCGTGGTGATGAAGATCAAGGCGAACTCGCCTGTCGCCGGCAATCCGATGCCGATGATCCGCTTCCACACGTCCCATTTGGGATGCAGCGAGGAATGCAAATGCATATATTTCTGAGAACGGTTGAACATCACCGCCAGCGCCACCATCCCGAACAGTGCTGCGATAGAACTGGCAAGCCCCGCCCCCATCACGCCAAAGGGATGACCGGTCAAGAATCCCACCACCAATATCGGCGCCAGGATGGCGTTGATCACCACCGTCGCCGACTGAATCATAGTGGGAATTCCCACCACCCCCGAGGCACGCAGGGCTGAGCCCAGAGCGCTGTTGGGAAACATGCTGGCCAGGGCCGGCAGGTACCAGAACAGATAGGCGCGAGCCTCCTTGGCGGTCAGCTCGTCGGAAGCGATCTGGCTAACCGCCCAGCCGCCAACACCATAGCCGATGACCAGGAACAGGGCGGCGATCAACAGTCCCAACGACAGCGCTTGTTCAAACACCAGCTGGGCGTCGGCCTGATCCTTGCGGCCCACCGCGTGGCTGATCAGGGACAGCGACCCCACCCCAACCAGCTGCGCGATGGACATGGTGATGTACATGGCGCTGCCGGCCGAGGCGACGCCCGCCACCGCTTGCTTGCCCAGCCGCGACACGAAATAAAGATCGATGAGCA
>DATHLY010000110.1:0-4020 GCA_035487655.1 Rhizomicrobium sp.
AGCGTGCCGGTTGGATTGTAGCCATTCTGTTGGGGAAAGGTGCTCGCCCCCATGACAAACAGATTGTGCGCATCCCAGGCTTGCAGATAGCGGTTCACCACGCTGTTGCCGGGATCGCTTCCCATGATTGTGCCGCCGGCATTGTGGGTGGACTGATACGGTACGATGGTGAAGTTCTTCGGCCGCGGCCGCATCTCGTAATGCGCCGGCCCCATCGCCTTGATGATGCCTTCCAGCTTGACCAGAAGATAGCGCGACATGGCGTGATCATTGTCGGTGCCGTTGTAGGTGAGGCGCAGCAGCGGCCGGCCCAGCGCATCCCGATAGGTCGGATCCAGATCCATATAATTGTCGCGGTGGGCATAGACCGAACCCTGGGTGTTGAAGCGGGTCACATGGTAGTACCAATTGACGGTTTCGCGCTTCCATTGGCTGCCCCAAGCCGGCGTTCCCGCCGGCACCGCGCGTCCGTCGATCGGCGGACTGCCGCCGCTGGAGGCGGCGAAAAAGCCGCCGCCGAAAAAGCCCAGCCCGGCATGGTCGAAGCTGGCATTGTTGAAATCGTCGATCACGACGCCCCCGCCGGGAGAGCCCATATAGGGATTGAGCTCCTTGTCGGGGAAAAAGGCGACGGCGGGCGCCTCGAATTGATAGCAGTAATTCTTGCCCACCAGGCCCTTGCCGGTGGCGTGGTCGTAGGGCGTGCCGATGCCGGAATGCAGCAGCATATGGGTGTTGCTGAAAACAAAGGCCGATAAGATGACGATGTTGGCCGGCTGTTCATATTCCTGACCGGTCTTGAGATCGGTATAGAGCACGCCGGTGACGCGCTTGGCTTGCTTGTCATAGAGCAGGTTGGAAACAAAGACCCTGGTGCGCAATTCGAATTTTTGTTCCTGGCGCAGCGCCGGCATGATGGTGGTAACCGTCGAAGCCTTGGCGCTGGCCTCGCAGGCCGTGCGAGTGCAGAAGCCACATTCCTGGCAGGCGCCCATGGCGACGCCATAGATGTTCTTATAAGGCGCGCTGGCCGCGGAAAATGGCACCGGGAATGGATGATAGCCCAGGCTCTTCGCAGCATTCGCGAACATCAGCCCGCCTTCCGACGACGGCATCGGCCGGTTGGGATATTCGCTGTTGCGCGGTCCTTCGAAGACATTCCCGCCCGCGATCTTGTGGCCCTTGAGGTTTCCCGCCTTGCCGGAAACGCCGCACACTTTGTCGAAGCGGTCGTAAAAAGGCTCGAGCTCGTCATAGCCGACCGGCCAATCCTGGATGGTCATGGTATCGGGAACGGATTTGGCGCCGTAACGCGCTTGCAGGTAGGAGCGCAGACGGAAATCGTCGGGGTGAAAACGCCAATGCGCCCCGCCCCAGTGATTGCCGGTGCCGCCGACGCCCTCGCCTGGCAGGAAGGCACTCCAGCGCCGGATGGGCAGCGCCATCTGCGCGGGTTGGTTGCGGAAACTGATGGTGTCGATGGAATTGTCGCCCATCAGTTCCAGGCGCTGCTGGTATTTCAGTTCGTCTCGGATGCCGGGCAGGGCGAAATCCTCCGCCGGACGGCGGTCGGGTCCGCGCTCAAGTCCCACGACATGGAGGCCGGCAAGGGTCAGTTCGCGCGCCAGGAGGCCGCCGGCCCAGCCCATCCCGATTACCACCGCATCGATTTCCTTGAGCCTGGTCGCCATCATGCGTTCCCTTCAGGAAAAGTCCGCAATGGATTGCGGCTCGGCGACATATCGCTTGTTACGGTATTGCTCGAGCTTGTCGGCATAAGTAGCTGGCAGGCCAGGGAAACCCAGCATCCGCCAGGAGGCCTTGTTGCGATTGCCGCCATAGATGGGATCGGAGAAAAAGCCCTCCATGGTGATGGCCAGCAGCCGCTGGAAAAATGCCTTGGCGTCGAAATCCTCGAACAGGGACTTGCCGCTTTCCATCGCGGTCAGCGCTTCGGCGCGCTGGTCGGGAGACAGGCGGTCGAAGGTCTTGCCATAGGTCTTGCGCGACCAGTCATTGGCCGCCTGCACACCGGCGGCGAAGAAGTCGCGCGGCGTGAGCGGCAATTGGTAGCCCTGCTCCGGCAGGCCCTGATGGAACGGACCGGCGCGATACATCTTGGCGCCCGCGCCAAAGGCGCTGGCAAGCTGGCGGTCGATGAAGACGGGAATGCCGCATTCCGTGCCCGAGGGCGACAGCGTGTCGGCCGGGATCATGGTGTCCGAGGTAGCGGAAAAGAACGCGACTTCTTCCGCCGTCAGGACCAGCCAGGTGTCGGCCGGGGCGCCGACAGTTTGCGCCGAATTGGGAGCGGCCTCCGCGGCGGCGGTGGGAAGACCAGTCGTCAGGGCGGCGACACTGGCCGCGCCCGCGCCCGCGCCGGCCAGAAAGCCGCGCCGTGGAATCGTGTCGTTGGCCATCGCCGTTCCCTCCCCTGTGCCCAGGCCTTTTCCGGCTCTTCGTCTTACCCGCTAAAGGCTGGTCAGCTGCGTCAGCTTGATATTCTTGAACGGCAGAGACCGGATGCGCTTGCCCGTGGCGTTGAAGATCGCGTTGGCAACGGCGGCAGCGATGGGCGCAACCGAATTTTCGCCCACCCCGCCCCATTTGGGCTTGCCTGCCTCATTCATGCCGCCGGTCAGGGCCAGCTCGGCCTTGACGTCGGGCGCGTCCGCCAGGCGCACCATGCGATAGCTGTCAAAATTGCTTTCCTGGGGCGCGCCATCCTTGACCGTGATCTCGCCATAAAGCATGGCTGTCAGTCCGAAAATCACGCCACCTTCGATCTGCGTCTCGACCAGATTGGGATTGACCACGTGATAAGCATCCGTCGCCGCGAAGACCCGCGTCACCCGAATCCCGCCCTGGGGATCGACCGACACTTCCGCGACATGGCCGCCGATCGCGCCATGATTGTCGACAAGCGATATTCCCCGCCCCTGCCCTTGCGGCAGTTTCGCGTGCCAGTTGCTCATTTTCTCCAGCTTGTTGAGAACCGAGAGGGAATCCGGACGGTCCGTCAGGCCGCGGCGAAACTCCAACGGATCCTTGCCCGCGGCATGGGCCAACTCATCTATGAAGCTCTCCATATAGAAACCGTTCTGAGAGCCTCCCACCGAGCGCCAATAGCTGACGGGAATGTGCGTGTTCTTCAGCAGCAGCCCGGTATACCAGTTCGGCACGCGCGTGTAGGGAACCGAAGGCCCGATACCATCGACGGCGGTGCCGTCGATGCCGTTGGCCGCCGCCGAGGGATTGCCCGACCGCTGGATGGATCCGCATGCACTTTCAATGTGCAGCGCTTCCAGCGTGCCATTGGCCGACAATGAACCCTTCATGCGAATGGCCGATTGGGGGCGGAACCGGTCCGCCCGCATATCCTGTTCGCGCGACCACAGCAATTGCAGGGGCTGGTCGATGTTGGCGGCCTTGGCCACGAGGACGGCATGACGAAGCTCGTCGCCATTGGACCTGCGGCCGAAGCCGCCGCCCAGATAGGATTGGTGGAAATAGACTTGTTCGGGTTTCAGTCCGGCGAGCTCGGCCGCCATCCGCGCATTGGCAAGGGCGGACTGCGAGCCCATCCAGATATCCAGCCGGTCCGGCTTCAGCTGAACCGTGGCATTGCAGGGCTCCATTGTGGCATGGGCCAGCAAGGGCGTTTCGTAGATCGCTTCGATCACCCGTGCCGATTGGGAGAGGACTTTCTTGGCATCGCCATCATTGCGGACGGTGACCATCGGTCCATCCAGGGCGGCGCGATAGTCTTTGGCAAACTGCCCGCTGTCGGTTTTTCCGGCCGCGCCGGTGTCCCAAGTGACCTTCAGGGCCTTCAAGGCCTCATTCGCCCGCCAATAATTGTCGGCCACCACGGCGACAGCATCGGCCAGTTTGACGACGTGCTTGATACCCCGGCGTCCCGCGACCGCACTCTCGTCGACGGAGACGAGCTTTCCGCCGGGGACCGGGCAACTCATGATCGAGGCGTAAAGCTGGCCCGGCTCCCTTGTATCAATGCCG
>DATHLY010000111.1:0-3230 GCA_035487655.1 Rhizomicrobium sp.
GCCGCCCATGAACAGGAAAGGCAACAGGGCCCAGCCGCCGAAAATGCGCGAGATGGCAATAAAGATGAACAGGATCACCAGAAAGCCGACCAACCCGCCGCCGCTGCCATTGTCCTGGTGGCGCAATTGCTGCTCGGCCACCGCGGCGCGCCGTTCCGCTTCCGATGTGTCCAACGACAATTGCTGGATCAGCGCATCGACGCCCGCCTCGACCCCGCCATTGAAATCGCCGCCACGGAATTTCGGCAGCACCTGGGTCTGGATCACGACCGAGGAAAAAGCATCGGTGACGATCGGCTCCAGCCCATAGCCCACTTCGATGCGGGTCTTGTGCTCATTGGGCGCGACAATGAAAAGGATGCCGTTGTTGAGCCCCTTCTGGCCGATGCCCCAGGCACGACCCAGCTGATAGCCGTAATCGGAAATCTCATAACCTTGCAGCGAGGCGAGCGTGACCACCACCAACTGGCGCGAGGTCTTCTGTTCCAGTGCCGCAAGCTTTTGGGTCAGGTCCGTCTTGGTTTCGGACGACAGAATGCTCGCCTCGTCCACCACGCGCCCGGTCAGCGCCGGAAATTTCGGCGCTGCCCAAGCGGGAGTTAGGAGGACAAGAAAAGCAAGCGTGGCGGTGAGAAACCGCATTGCGGGTTACGGTCTTGCGGGTTGTGTGCCGGGCTGGGCCGCGGAGGGCGACGGCGGAGGCGCCGCGCTCTGTGCACCGGGGAATACGCTGGGCGCGCTTTGCGCGGCAGCACTGGCGGCAAAAAGTGTCGCTTGCTTGTAGGACTTGTAGAATGTTGCCGCCCAGATCGAGCCCGGAACGGTCACCAGCTCGGTGTTGTAGTCCTGTACCGCCGCATTGTAGTCGCGGCGCGCAATCTCGATGCGGTTCTCGGTGCCTTCCAGCTGCGACTGCAGCGCCAGGAAGTTCTGGTTTGATTTCAGGTCCGGGTAATTCTCGCTGATCGCCATGAGGTGTCCCAACACACCCGAGAGCTTGTTCTGCGCGTCCTCGAATTCCTTAAATCTGGCGGGATCGGTGATGGTAGAGGCATCCACCTTCACCTGAGTCGCCGAGGCGCGCGCCTGGGTGACCTGGATCAATACGGTCTGCTCCTGCTTGGCATAGGCCGCGACCGTGTTGGCCAAGTTGGGAATCAGGTCGCTTCGGCGTTGATAGGCGGCCTGGACATCCGCCCAGCGGGCCTTCACCGCCTGGTCCTTGGTGGGAATGGTGTTGACGCCGCAGCCGGCCAAGGCCAGCGCAAGCCCGATTACGGCGGCCAGTTTGGGCAACTGTTTCCAAATCGTCATGAGCGCTCCTTCAGGGTCGAATACCCGCGCCGAAATGTGGGGTATGTGCCGGGAACCGCAAGGGATAAATTGGAAAAATCGGGGCTTGATTTCTCGACGCGGGGTCCTTACCCGCGCCGCGGGGTTGGCTCCTTGTATAGCCATACCCTCTTCGCGGCGCCATTTCAGCGCCTTTCGGCCACAAAGCGGCGCAACCCTTCCCCACCACAAACCCTGGCATAAACAAGGAGCGTCCCCATGAAATCCTTCTTTCAAATAGGTCTGGCCCTGTTGCTTCTGCCGGCAGGCAGTGCCTTTGCCTACACTGGCGAGAAGCTGGCGTCCGAGGCCAAAATCGCCATGGCCGATGCCCAGAAGATCGCCCTAAAAGCCCGCCCCGGAAAAATCTCCGACAAGGAGCTGGAACGCGAGAAGGGCGGCTCGGGCCTGCGCTATTCCTTCGACATCAAGGCCAAGGGCGTCACCTATGAGGTCGGCGTCGATGCGGCGGACGGCAAAGTGCTGGAGAATGCCAAGGAAGGTTCGCACCCGGACTGATCTTTACAGCTTTTCTTATTCGGCGGCAGCGTGCGGCGCCACCTCATCATCGGCGATCTGGCGGAAGCTGCCGAACCGCTTTTGCAAACCTTCCAGGTAGGTGTAAAGCACCGGCGTAATGTAAAGCGTCAGCAGCTGCGAGAACAACAAGCCGCCGGTCACGCATAGTCCCAGCGGCCGGCGCGCGTCCGCGCCCATTCCAGATCCCAGCGCGATGGGCAAGGTCCCCATCAATGCCGCCATGGTGGTCATCATGATGGGGCGGAAACGCACGATCGCCGCCTCGTAGATTGCGTCCGCGGCGCGGACGGCGTCACGCCCGCGCTGCTTCTGCAGGGCGAAGTCGATCATCATGATCGCATTCTTCTTGACGATGCCCACCAGCATGATCATGCCGACAAAGGCATAGAGCGTCAGGGGGATATGCGTGAAATACAGCATCAACAGCGCGCCAAGCGCGGCCGACGGTAGGCCCGATAAGATCGTCAGCGGGTGGATGAAGCTCTCATACAGGATGCCCAGGATGATATAGACCACGATCACAGCCACCAGCAGCAACCAGCCCATATTGGAGGTCGAGCTCTGGAACGCCGCCGCGGTACCGGCAAAGCTTCCCGACACGCTGGTGGGCAGTCCGCCGATCTTGTCGGTGGCGTTCCTCACCCCCGTCACCGCATCGCTCAACGCCTTGCCCGGCGCCAGGTCGAAGGAAATCGTGATGGCGGGAATCTGGCCGGAATGGTTGATCGACGGCGGCATGGTGCGCCGGCTGATCTGGGTCACTGCGGTCAACGGCACCATGCCGCCGCCGGTGCCGCGCAGATAAAGACGCGACAGCCCGCTGGCATCCAGCTGGTATTGCGGCAAAAGCTCCAGGATCACCTGATACTGATCGGTGGTGGCATAGATCTGCGACACCTGCTCGCCGCCGAAGGCGAGCCCCAGGGTGCTTTGAATATCGTCCGGCGTGACGCCCAGCGCGGCGGCGCGCGCCCGGTCGATCGCCACCTTCACGGTGGGCGCCACCTTGTCCTGGTCGGTGTTGACGCCCACGAAAGTCGGATCGTCCTGCATCGCCAGGGTCAGCTGCTCGGAGGTTTGCTGCAACTCCGTCAGGTCCAGCCCCTGCAAGGTGTATTGATAGGTCGAGCGCGAAAAGCGCCCTCCAATGCGGATGATGGGCGGATTGGCGAAGGTGATGGCGGTGCCGGGAATATTGCGCAATTTGGCACGCAACTCATTTGCCACCTGGTCTGCGGACAATTCGCGTTGCGACAAGGGCTTCAGGGCAATGTTCATATCGCCGCCCTCGTCTCCCTGGACGTCGGCGACATTGGGATCGGCCTGGATCACCTTCATCACCCGCTGGGTGTAGGCCA
>DATHLY010000112.1:0-2178 GCA_035487655.1 Rhizomicrobium sp.
ATATAGACGCTTTCCTCAATCTCCAGCACGCCGCCGCCGGCGCGGAACCGCCACCCCTCCCCGTTCGGCAGTTTCAGCAGGATGCCGCCCCCCTCCAGCCGCGACACCCGTATGTCGGGATGGATATGAAACCGAACGGCGAATTTAAGGCCCTTGGGGCCTTGCGCGACCGGCAGCAGCCGATCGCGCCCGGTCAACATCAGTCCCTGCGGCGACAAGGTGATCTGGCGTTCATGGCGGACCCCGAATTGTGCCAGATAGGCATCATGGGTTGCATCCACCGTCCAACCCTGGGCGGTCTCCGAACGCCGCGATGATGCTTCCTTCGGTCCAGCGACCAGGCGCGGCCCCAGCAATTCACGCGCAAGGCCCGGGGACAGGATCTGCGCGCTGGAGGTGTCCGACACGGTCAAGGTGGAGTGGGCCGCGGTGGCGCGCAGCGCCCAATTCCAGGACGGATTTGCCAATCCGCCGGTTCCGCAATTGACGACGATGCGGTTGTTGCCGGATGAGAGTTCAAAGGCATTGGTCCCGGCATGGGCCTCCAAGGCAAAAGCCCCTTCCGCGATCCTGCCGCAGTCCAGGACGCACAGCGTGCGGCCCGCCGCCAGCCGTTGATAACCGCTGTGGCGGGCGTGCTGAAAAGGCTGGCCGCGCACTTCGTCGCGCGCCAAAAGCCCGGCGATCATGCGGGCATCGCCTTCCGCGCCACCTTGAAACAGCGCCAGCGCGCCATCGCCGTGACAGAAGAAGCGCAGCATCGGCGCCATGCGGTCATGAGCGTTGCGCAGCACGTGCGGCGGCTCTTCACCCACCGCGCTCAGGCTTTCCATCACACTGGCGACATGGCGATAGGCCGTCAGCAAAGCCTGAGGCGAACGGCTGACATGGCCGCCATCGGGCAGGATCTGGCGCTCGATTTCCTCCTCCAGGCGCCTGAGGCCGATTTCGCGGCGTTTGGGGCTGTCATCCAGACACAGGCCCGAAAGCGCCAACACGGCAGCGGTCTCAAGCCGTGGCAGTCCGTCGGGAGCCTCGGTGGAAATGCGCTCCAAGAGCTTGCATTGCTCGCGCAGACTGACGAACAGGCGCGAACGCCACATCATGTCGGAATTCTGAATAATCAGCCTGCCGTGGCTGAAAATCGCGGCCAGGCGCTCAGCCATGATGTGGGGCAGCCAGGCCGGTTCGGAATAGGTGCCATGTCGCTTGATCCACTGCCCGACCAGATTGGTCGCTAGCCGTCTGGCATTGTCGCCGCCGGCATTGGACAAGGCGGGCAGCCAGTGGAAGCCGTGCAGTGCCGCCAGCCAGTCGGAACCGGGCGGAGGCAGATCGAACACTGAAACGCCGTCGGGCACATCGAGCTGGACACCATGATAGCGAAAACGGCCACGCAAAAGCATGTCGGCGTCTTCCAGCCGCCGCGGCGCTGCGTCCCAGGGATGAAACACGATATGGTCGGCGAGCGGGCCGCGCAGCGTGCGGCGATAGAGCCAATTGCTTCGCCACCACACGCGCAAGGGCCCTGTCAGGCGGCGCGCGGCGGCACGAGACATTTCGGGCAGGAGCGGCAAGAACTGCTGCGCCTGCACGTTTAACTCCTTAAAGCGGCGATGTTCGCTGCGTATTTCGCGGGCCCGCCTTGGAATACCGCGGTGCCCGCCACCAGCACCGTGGCGCCAGCCGCAATGGCACGCTTTGCCGTTTCGGGCGTGATGCCGCCATCCACCTCCAGCGCGATGTGGCGATCGGTTGCGTCAATGCGCTTCCTCGCCGCCTCGACCTTGGCAAGCTGGCTTTCGATGAAGCTTTGACCGCCGAAACCTGGGTTGACGCTCATGATCAGGATCAGGTCCACCAAGTCCATCACATTGTCCAAGGCGTCGATGGGCGTTCCGGGATTGAGAACCACGCCCGCTCTTTTGCCCAGCTTCCTGATGTGCTGAAGCGTGCGATGAATATGGGGACCAGCTTCGGGATGTACGGTGAGGCCGTCCGCGCCCGCGTCGGCAAAGGCTTCGAGATAAGGATCCGCCGGCGAAATCATCAGGTGGACGTCGATCGGCTTCTTGGCGTGGGGGCGCAGTGCCTTCACCACCTGGGGACCGATGGTGATATTGGGCACAAAATGGCCATCCATGACATCGACATGGATCCAATCGGCACCCGCAGCCT
>DATHLY010000113.1:0-3337 GCA_035487655.1 Rhizomicrobium sp.
TCATGGTCGCCGATGATCAGCAGAACCGGCATCTGAAGCTTCTCGAACTCATGAAAAACCGGCTGGCTGTAAATCATGTCCGAGATCAGCGCCGAATTCCACGCCACGATCTCCTTGCCGGACCCGCGATACATGCCGGCCAACATCTGTACCCACGGCTCATATTCAGGCTTCCAGGTATTTGCGTAATAGGTCGTGCGCTCATACTCGCGGATGGAATCCGCCGTGGTCTTCAGCTGAGTCTGGTACTGCGCGTCCAGGCTCTGCCAGGGCACGCCCTTGGCGCGCCAGTCCTCCAATCCCAGCGGGTCGACCAGCACCAGCCGTTCGGTGTCGGCGGGAAAGGTGAGGCCATAACGCACCGCCAGCATGCCGCCGGTGGAATGGCCCATCACAATGGCTTTGCTGATGCCCAGCGACTTCAGCAGGTCATGGGTGTTCGCCGCCAGTAGTTCGAATGTGTATTCGTAATGCTGCGGCTTGGTGGATTTGCACCAGCCGATCTGATCGGGTGCGATGACGCGATAGCCGGCCTGGCTGAGCGCCCGGATGCTGCCCGCCCAGGTGGCGGCGCAGAAATTCTTGCCATGCAGCAGCACCACCGCATGTCCGTTGGGCTGCGCCGGCTTGACCTCCATATAGGCCATGTCCATCGCCACGCCCTGGCTCTGAAAGCGGTAATGCTGCACGGGGAAGGGATAGTCATAGCCTTCCAGTTGCGGACCATAGGCGGGGCCATCCTGGGCGGCGGCGGGCGCGGCGAGCAGCAGA
Organism: Rhizomicrobium sp.; assembly: GCA_035487655.1. Classification (GTDB taxonomy): domain Bacteria; phylum Pseudomonadota; class Alphaproteobacteria; order Micropepsales; family Micropepsaceae; genus Rhizomicrobium. The sequence goes on from DATHLY010000113.1 coordinate 772, forward strand.
AGCGCGAGGGCGAGGCGTCTCATGATGGGCGGACAATACGCCTTGCCCATCAAAGGAAAAGGGTGAGATGCTTTGCCAAAAGAGGGAGGGGACAATGGATCGCCGCACGATGCTGGGCGCCGGACTGGCCGCCGCCTTCGCCAAACCGGCGCTGGCCGACACCGTGGTGGCGGGCGATGGTGTGCTGCCCACGGACCCGAAGGAGACCATTGTCCTGTGGCCCGGAACGCCACCCGGCGGTCGGGGCGTTGGCCTGCCACCCATCCGCGTCACCAATCACGAGCCGCCCTACATCATCCCCAGCGACCGTGCCATCGACCAGGTCGGCATACCCACGCTGAACGTGCTTCGCCCGGACCGGCCGGATGGCTCCGCCATAATCATCGCGCCGGGCGGCGGCTATGCGCGTGAGATGCTGGATTTCGAAGGCATGGATGTGGCACGGCGCTTTAATGGCGCGGGCGTGACCTGCTTTGTGCTGCGTTACCGGCTACCGGCGGAAGGCTGGCAGAATCGCAGCGATGTGCCATTGCAGGATGCCCAACGCGCGATGCGGTTGGTGCGCGCCAATGCCGGCAAGTACGGAATTGATCCGGCCCGCATCGGCTTCATGGGGTTTTCAGCGGGCGGCCATGTCGCTTGTTCTATCGCCACGCGCTTCGCAGCCAAGGTTTATGCGCCGCTGGACAGTGCCGACACAGCGGACGCGCGGCCCAGCTTCTCGGTGCCCATGTATCCGGTGGTGACCATGGGGGCAGGCGCGCATCAAGGTTCGCGCGATCGTCTCTTGGGCCTCGATCCGTCGCCGGAATTGGTTGACGCTTATTCCTGTGAGAAGCAGGTAACGGCTGACGCGCCGCCGACCTTCCTGGCGCTGGCGGCCGACGACACCACGGTGCCGCCGATGCCCAATGCGGGCGCCTATTTCGCGGCGCTGCAGGCGGCCAAGATTCCGTCCGAGATGCACATGTTCGAAGCCGGCGGCCATGGCTTTGGCGTGGCGCGCACGGCGGGCAAGCCCACTTCGGCCTGGCCCGATCTGTTGCTGCACTGGGGTGCCGGCCACGGCTTTTTCAAAAGTGGCTAACGCAATAGCGTGTTCGGGTAATCGCATTTTTCCTGTCCCCTTGAGGGGTCTGAAGGACGGGCGCGCGGCCAAGCGCGCCCGGTAGAGGACGCAAAATCTTGCCCTTAGCGAAGCGGATGCGAAGCTAAGGGCTTAGATTTTGCTGGTGAGGGGTGCGTTCAGGACGTACTCACCCCTCACCTGAAAAATCAATGGGTTGATCGTCGCTATCGCTCTGCTAACCCAATGATTTTTCTTCCTCTCCCACAAGGGGAGAGGAACAGCAAGAATATGCATCTCTATGCGGCTTCGCGCCGACGCACGAATGCCAACGCTTCGCGCAGCACGGCAATGCCCGCGCCGTCGCGTGGCCCGTATTCGCTGAGACGGCGGCGGAACAGGCGCGCGCCCGGCCTGCCATTATAGAGTCCCAACATGGGCTTGATCAGCGGCTGCAGCCGGGCGCCTTGCGCCAACTGTCGGGCGACATGGTCGGCATAAGCCTCCACCGCGGCATCCACATCCACAGGGGCGCCGCCGAAAAAGCGCGCATCCACCTCGGCCAGCAGCATCGGATTGTGATAGGCGGCGCGCCCCAGCATGACGCCGTCCACATGCTCGAGATGCGCTTGGGCTTGCTCCAGATTCTCGATGCCGCCATTGACCAGGATGGTGAGGTGAGGCCGCTCGCGCTTGATGCGATAGACCAGGGCATAATCCAGCGGCGGGATGTGGCGATTCTGTTTGGGCGACAGGCCTTCCAGCCAGGCCTTGCGGGCATGAATCGCAAATACCTGCCCTCCGGCTTCGGCGCAGGCGTCAATCAGGTCCCGCAGGCTTTCTTGCGGATCCTGATCATCCACGCCAATACGGCATTTGACGGTGACGGGAATCGAAACCGCCATGCGCATGGCGGCGAGGCATTCGGCGACCAGCGCGGGCTCGCGCATCAGACAGGCGCCGAAGCGGCCGGACTGTACCCGGTCGGATGGACAGCCGACGTTCAGATTGACTTCGTCATAGCCGAAATCAGCGGCGATCCTTGTTGCCTGCGCCAGCTTGGTGGGATCGGAGCCGCCCAGCTGCAGCGCCACCGGATGCTCGCTCGGATCAAAGCGCAGGAGCCTCGCATGGTCGCCACGCACCACGGCATCCGCCGTCACCATCTCGGTGTAGAGCAGTGCATGCCTGGTGAGGCAGCGGTGCAGCACCCGACAGGGACTGTCGGTCCAGTCCATCATCGGGGCCACCGCGAATTTGTGATTTAAGGTCTTCATGTATTTGGATAATTCAAGCCCACGCCGCATTGATGCCAAGATCCTATCCAAGGTTTTCCCACAATAGTTTTTAATATCCAAGCCTGCTCTCATAATGCGGACCACAAGCGGAAAAATTCGTTCTGCGTGGGATGGATTTGTGATCGAATGCGCAGAACTTCGCACAGATCGACGCGTTCCTGACGCCATAGATCGCGCTACCGGCGCGAGATCGACGATGAGA
>DATHLY010000114.1:0-5359 GCA_035487655.1 Rhizomicrobium sp.
GCCCAGGCGCTCGCGGGCTATTCTCAGAAGCTTCAGCGCATCGTCGGGGCTCTTGAGGCCAACGAAAGCCGTCGCCTGCGCGCGCGGGTTGGGAAAGAGGCGGAGCGAAGCGGCGGTGACAATGCCGAGCGTCCCTTCCGCGCCGACGAAGAGGCTCTTCACGTCGTAACCGGTGTTGTCCTTACGCAGCTTGCTCAAGGCACTGACGATGCTGCCATCGGCGAGCACCGCCTCGACTCCGGTGACGAGATCGCGCGTGTTGCCGTAGGCGATGACGTTCAAGCCGCCCGCGTTGGTCGAGATGTTGCCGCCAATGGTGCAGCTGCCTTCGGACGCCAGGCTCAAGGGAAAGAGCAAATGCTTGTCATCGGCCGCCTGCTGCACCTGGGCCAAACGCACGCCGGCTTCCGCGATCAGCGTCATCCCGCTCTCATCCACGCTGCGAATCCGATTCAGCCTTTGGGTGGAAAGCAGCACTTCGCCATGGAGCGGGATCTGCCCGCCCACCAATCCTGTATTACCGCCCTGCGTGACCAGCGCCGTGCCGGATTCATGGCAGATGCGCAGGATGGAGGAGATTTCCGCAACACTTGCCGGCTTGAGCAGCAGGGGCGAATGGCCGTGATACTTGCCGCGCCATTCTTCCAGATGCGGTGCGATTTCCGTTTGGTCGGTGGAAAAGCCGCGGGCGCCGACGGAATCCTTCAGCCGGGCCAATACCGGCTCAAGAACGCTCTCCGATCCGCTCATCTGGGCGCGGCCGCCCGCCTCAGCCGGTCATTGATGGCTTCGCCGATGCCGTGATCGGGAATGGGCGACACGGCGATCATGGTCGCGGTCTTGTCCAGCTCCCGAAGCATGGCGAAAAGATTGCCGGCGGCTTCGCGCAAATCGCCTCTGGGCGAGAGGTTCAGTTTCGCGCCCGGCGCATCGCCAAAGCCCAGCAACACTTCGCCGGATTCGATCTCGCTCGCATTCATGCGTAAGGACGCGCGCGGCGCATAATGACTGGCCAGTTGGCCCGGTGCCTGGATCAGGCTTCCCGGCGCTCCCAAGGGTCCGATCAGGTCTTCAATCTCCTCGCGCGCGATGGCGCCCGGGCGCAGCAGCATGGGGCGGTCGCCGTCAAAACCCACCACGGTGGACTCAATGCCGAGTGTGGCGCCGCCGGCATCCAGGATGAAATCCAGCTTCCCGCCCAGGCTTTCGGCAACGTGAGAGGCCATGGTGGCGGTGACCTGGCCCGATCTGTTGGCGGACGGGCCCGCGACAGGCCGGCCGGTTTCCTTCAAGAGCGCGATCGCGGCGGGATGAGACGGCGCGCGCAATGCAACCGTATCCAAGCCGGCGCTGACCAGAAGCGACAAGGGCGAGTTCTTGCGGCGCGGCAATACCAGGGTGAGGGCGCCCGGCCAGAACTCTTCCGCCAGTGCCTGGGCGCGGGGCGATAGATCCACATGCCGCCGCGCTTCTTCCAGATCGGCGACATGCACGATCAGGGGATTGAACAAGGGGCGCCCCTTGGCGGCGAAAATCGCCGCCACCGCCTGGCCGTTGGTGGCGTCAGCACCCAGGCCGTAAACCGTCTCGGTCGGAAAGGCCACAAGCCCGCCGGCTCTCAGGATACGGGCGGCTTCTGCAATGCCCTTGCTGTCGGCGGCGGCGATTTTGGTCGCAAGATCGATCATGGGGAAGGCAATTTAGCCGTTACCATCCCGATGTCGAGAGTTGGTTTTTATCCTGCGATTAGTTGGGTTTGTTGGCCCGCTTGTCCGCCTCTTGCTCCGCCGGCGGTTGCCAGGGCGCCACGGATGGGGGCGCAACCGGTACCGGCGCGGCGATCTCGGCATCCTGCAGAGCATGACGCACGACCTTTTTCACTTCGGACAAGGTGGCCAGGAAATCCCGGTTCTGGAGCCAGGCATGCACCGTCAAAGTCGTGGAAAGCGGCCCCAAGGCATCGATTTCCACCACGGGAGCCGGCGTCTTCAGCACTTGCGGCTGGCGTTCCAGCGCCTCCCGGATGAGTTTTTGCACGGCATCAAGATTTTCCGAACGATCCACCTCAATGGTGAAGCTGGTCCGCCGCATGGATTCGCGCGAGATATTCACAATGGTGCCTGCAAAGATCGTCGAATTCGGGATGGACACGAAGTTTCCGTCATCGGTGACGAGCTCGGTGCGGAACAGGCCGATCTCACGCACCAGGCCGGTGGTATCGGCGATCCGGATCTTGTCGAACACCCGAAACGGCCTCAGGATCAGAAGCATCACGCCCGACGCCACATTGGACAGCGTGCCTTGCAGCGCCAAGCCGACAGCCAGGCCGGCCGCGCCCAACAGTGCGATCAGCGAGGTGGTCTGGACCCCGAACTGGCTCAGCACCGCCACCACGGTGATTGCCAGAATGCCATAGCGCGCAAAATTGGCGACCAGGGGTTTCAATGTGTCGTCGATGTAATGGCTGCGGTCGACGAGGTCATGCACCCAGCGGCCGGCCCAGCGCGCCACCAGCCAGCCCGCAATCAGGATCAGGATCGCGATCAGAACATTCACCGCGCCATCGACCAGCATCACTGTGAGCGCAGGCAGGGCGCCTTTCACGTCGGCCGGGACAGCGGCCAGAGAAGGAAGCGCGGCGGGGAGGGCGATATACAAGGTCATGCTATGAACCTCCGAACCGGTTGGGGGAATTTGTGTCGCGCCACAGGCCCGACGCTTGACCGCAAATATGGTTTTGGAACCAATGGGCGCATGCCTATGTTGAGGTATGGAGTGATTTTGGCGGCAATATGTTTGTCGCAGGACGCTTATGCGGCAGGGGATGAACGGTTCGTTCCCGACTGCGCCGGAGCGGTTGAAATCGCCCATGGCCATGTTGTGCGGGTAGAACAAGACGGTGCACTGATCCTGTCAGACGGACGGGCCTTGGCGCTGGAAGGCGTTCGCCTGCCGCTGGGGGACAAGGCCGCCGGCGTCCAAGCGCTGACGGCGCTGCGCGCCATGGCCCTGGCGGGCCCGATCAATTTCACCATTTCCGCACCGGCAAAGGACCGCTATGGCCGCGTGCGGGTGCAGGCCTTTGGCCGGTCATGGTTCCAGGTCGCATTGTTGGAGGAGGGACTGGCGCAGGTTCAAATTGCGCCGGACCGCACCGAGTGTGCGCCCGATTTGTATGAGGCCGAAGCTGGTGCTCGCGCCCGACGGAATGGCATATGGGCACTACCGGATTATGGCGTTCGCACGCCCCAGAGTTTGAAGAACGCCACCGGCACCTATCAGCTGGTGGAGGGCCGGGTAAACAATATCGGCCGCGTCGACGGGAGGACGTTCATCGACTTCGACGCCAACGGTCGTCGGCTGTTCTCGGCGGTCATCGGTAGCGAAGACCGGCGCGCTTTTCGCGATTTTGATTTTGACGAATTGTCATCACGCCGGGTCCGCGTCCGCGGAATTGTACAGGAGTATCGTGGACTGCCTGAGATTTTGCTCTCAAATCCCTTCCAGATAGAAGTTTTGGATTGACCCCCTCCGGCCTTCGCGCCGCAAGCGTCGCTACAGCCATCTCCCCCTCCTATGCGCTTGTGCGCATGAGGGGGAGGCGGACCTGGGATGGGAAAGAAGAAGCCCGGTGTTGCCACCGGGCTTCTCCATCGCGATAGAGGTCGCGTTGATCGTTATGCGGCCTTTTTGGTCAGCATGCCTTCCACCCGCTTGACGGCGGTCGGCTCGTCGGTCTTTTCGACGGCTGCGACTTCACGCGCCATGCGAGCCAGGGCTTTTTCATAAAGCTGGCGCTCGGAATAGGACTGTTCCGGCTGTCCGCCGGCGCGGTGCAGGTCGCGCACCACTTCGGCAATGGAAACCAGATCGCCCGAGTCGATCTTGGCTTCGTATTCCTGGGCGCGGCGCGACCACATGGTGCGCTTGATGCGGGCACGACCCTTGAGCGTGTTGAGCGCACCAGCCACCACTTCGGGTGAGCTGAGCTTGCGCATGCCCACAGTCTTGGCCTTGGTGGTGGGAACGCGCAGCGTCATCTTGTCCTTTTCGAAATCGATGATGAAAAGTTCCAGCCTTACGCCGGCCACTTCCTTTTCCTCGATGCCGGAAACCTTGCCGACGCCGTGGGTGGGATAGACGACGTGATCGTTGGTCTTGAACTCGTGCTTCTTGTTGGAGTTGGCGGGGATTTTCTTGGCGGGAATAGCAACAGTCTTCGCGGGGGGAGTCTTAACGGCGGTCATTTTCTTTTCCTGTAGGGACAAAATACGGGGTCATCCACCGGTGGGGCGCCGGGTGGCGGCATTTGTCCTGTGTCTCTGAACGGGCGCGAAGGTATCACAAGTTTGGCGAAAATGGAAGGAAAAACCGCGCCATCCCATTGATTTGCCGTCGTTAATTTAATCCCGCCGAAAGGGCAGGCAATTCAACCATTTGTAACGGTTGTTCTGTAGGCAGACTACAGCCGTTGCGGGTAATCGGCGCTTAGCTGCCAGAACCGGGACTCGGGTTGAAGAACTTCTCGAACTTGTCGGGAACTCCTTGCATCTCCTTGGCATCGTCCGGCGGAGTGCCCTTCTGAGCGATATTGGGCCAGGACTTGGCATATTCGGCATTCACGGACAGCCATTTTTCCAAGCCCGACTCCGTATCCGCCTTGATGGCTTCCGGGGGGCATTCCGGCTCGCACACCCCGCAATCGATGCATTCGTCGGGGTTGATGACCAGCATGTTTTCGCCCTCATAGAAGCAATCCACGGGGCACACCTCGACGCAATCCATGAACTTGCACTTGATGCAGGCTTCGGTGACGACGTAGGTCATTAGGCGAGGCTCCAAAGGCGAAATCAGCAAATTCAACCAAATTCAAAACGGGCCTGTGCTTACGGCGCGTCGGCCTAGTAGGCAAGGGCATTGAGGCCGCAGCAATTGCGAATAGGTCGCAACTACCCGACGACCTCATAGAGCGAGCGTGCTTCGGCGGGCGGGCCGCGCCGATCTGCCAGTGACACCACGCGGACGGCGATAACCTGACCAGCCTTGCCCAAAGTGAGGACGTCCCCCGGCTTCAGTGCATGGCTGGGCTTTTCCACCTTCATGCCGTTGAGCCGAACCCGTCCTGCCATTGTGGCGGCCTGCGCCAGCGGCCGCGTGCGATAGAAGCGGGCGTGAAACAGCCATTTGTCCAGGCGGCTCATCGCAGACGTAACGCGGAAAGGCCGGCAAAAGGCGAATTGGGATCCGGCGGGGTGGCCTGCTTTGGCGGTTTGGCGCGATTGGCGCGGCGCCGCTTTTCGGTTGTTCGCCGCCAAACCGGCCTGGCCCCGGAAACTTCCATTTCGCGCCAGCCCAGCGC
>DATHLY010000115.1:0-4250 GCA_035487655.1 Rhizomicrobium sp.
ACAGGATCACGCCGGAAATATGCTCGCGCATCGCCTTGTCGGTGCGGAACAGCATCTCGCGATAGTCGCGGCGGTTTTCCTCGGTGTTGGTGACGCCGATCTTGTCGAAGCGCTTCTGAATGGTGCCGGTGGATTCATCGGCGGCAAGAATGCCCTTGCCGGGGGTGACCATCTTCTTTGCGGTTCTGTTCAGCTCTTCCAGATTCATCTCATCCCTCACTATTTTGTGCTTAAGGCTTCCACGCCCGGCAGCTCTTTGCCTTCCAGCCATTCCAGGAAGGCGCCACCGGCGGTGGACACATAGGTAAAATCGTCCTCGACGCCCGCATGGGCAAGCGCCGCAACGGTGTCGCCGCCGCCCGCCACCGAGAGTAGCTGGCCCGCGCGGGTCCGGCTTGCGACGATTTGTGCCGCCCGGACGGTGCCGCGATCGAAGGGCTGGGTTTCGAAGGCGCCGAAAGGCCCGTTCCATACCAGGGTGCGGGTGGCCAGCAGCCGGTTCTCAAAGGATTTGATCGTGTCGGGGCCCACATCCAGGGCCATTTCGTCCGCGCCAATGTTCCCGGCGGGAACCGTGCGGTGCGCGGCGCCGGGTTTGAACTCCTTTGCCACCACCACATCGCGGGGCAGCAGGATCACGGCGCCGGCTTCATTGGCCATGTGGATCACCTTGCGGGCGGTTTCCAGATGGTCGGGCTCGTAGAGCGACTTGCCGATGCACACGCCTTCCGCCGCCAGAAAGGTGTTGGCCATGGCGCCGCCGATCACCAGGGTCTCGACCCGTTTCACCAGATTTTCCAACAGCTCGATCTTGGTGGAGACCTTGGCGCCGCCCACCACCGCCATCAACGGGCGCTCCGGATTGCCCAAGGCCTTTTCCAGATGGGTCAGTTCCGCCTGCATGGAACGGCCTGCCGCATTGGGCAGAAGCCGCGCCACGCCTTCGGTCGAGGCATGGGCGCGATGGGCGGCGGAGAAGGCATCATTGACGAAAATGTCGCCCAGCGATGCCAGTTCCTTGGCCATGGCGGGATCGTTGTCTTCTTCGCCTTTGTGGAAGCGGGTGTTTTCCAACAGCAGGACATCGCCATCCGTCAGAGCGGCGACGGCAGATTTTGCTTGGGGCCCGATACAGTCCTCGGCGAAGGCGACTTTGCGATCGAGCGCGTTCTCCAAGGGCTCCACCAGAGCTTTGAGCGACATGGACGGCACGACCTTGCCCTTGGGCCGGTCGAAATGGCTGAGGATGACGACCTTCGCACCCTTGTCCGACAGTTCCTTGATGGTGGGTGCCTGACGCACGATGCGGGTGTCATCGGTGACCTGGCCGTCGGCGACCGGCACGTTGAGGTCGGCGCGCACCAGGACGCGCTTTCCTTTCACATCCAGGTCGTCGAGGGTTCTGAAGTTGCTCACGTCACTCCTTTTACCCTGCCCTGGAGGGAGGGTCGAATTGCGCAGCAATTCGGGGAGGGGAGACAATCAAGTACCCCTCCCCGAAATTTGTTCGCTCACGCTGCTCCTTTTACCCTCCCCTTGAGGGAGGGTCGAATTGCGAAGCAATTCGGGGAGGGGGAGACATCAAAGTACCCCTCCCCGCAATTTGTTCGCTTGCGCTCTCAAATTTCGTTGTCGGCACGCTGTCGCTACCTCCATCCTCAAGGGGAGGGCGAGATAATTAAATCAACTTCCCCATCGCCACAGCCGTGTCGGCCATGCGGTTGGAGAAGCCCCACTCATTATCATACCAGGTCATCACCGAGACAAAGCTGCCATCCATCACTTTTGTCTGGTCCAAGGCGAAGCTGGAAGAGGCCGGATTGTGGTTGAAATCCATCGACACCAACTTGTCATGGACCACCTCCAGGATGCCTTTCAGCGGGCCGGCGGCGGCCGCGGCCTGGATGGCGTCGTTGACTTCCTGGACCGTGGTAGGCCGCTTGGCCACGAATTTCAGGTCCACCAGCGACACGTTCGGCGTGGGCACGCGCACCGACACGCCGTCCAGCTTTCCCTTCAATTCCGGCAGCACCAGGCCCACCGCCTTGGCGGCGCCGGTCGAGGTCGGGATCATGGAAAGCGCCGCGGCGCGGGCGCGATAGAGGTCCTTATGCATCTGGTCCAGTGACGGCTGGTCGTTGGTGTAACTGTGGATGGTGGTCATCATGCCATGCTGGATGCCCACCGCGTCGTTCAGCACCTTGGCTACGGGCACCAGGCAGTTGGTGGTGCAGGAGGCGTTGGACACGACCAGATGCTCCTTGGTCAGCCTGTCATGATTGACGCCATAGACCACGGTCAAGTCGGAGCCGTCGCAAGGCGCGCTCACCAGCACGCGCTTGGCGCCGGCGGTGAAATGGGCGGATGCCTTGTCCTTGGAGGTGAAGATGCCGGTGCATTCCAAGGCGAGGTCCACGCCCAGTTCCTTGTGGGGAAGCTCGGCGGGATTCTTGATGGCGGTGACCTTGATACGATGACCAGCGGCGATCATGTACTCGCCGTCCACGCTCACCAGCGCGGGAAAGCGGCCATGCACGCTGTCATAACGCAACAGATGCGCGTTGGTCTCCACCGGCCCCAGATCGTTGACCGCCACAATTTCGATGTCGCGGCGTCCCGATTCCACAATCGCCCGCAAGACCAGGCGGCCGATGCGGCCAAAGCCGTTGATTGCAACACGCAGTGCCATTCCTAATCTCCTCCTCCATGGCCGGCCAGCGAGCGCAGCGAAGCGCGAGCCGGCAACCCAACTTGTTACTTCAACAACCTCTTCGCCGCCGCCACCGCCGCATCGGCCGAAATGCCGAACTTGGCATAGACGTCCTTATAGGGACCGCTGGCGCCAAAACTGTGCATGCCGATGAAGGCGCCAGCAGGCGCCAACAATTCGGAACCGATGTAACGGTCCCAGCCTTCGCGGCAGGCGGCCTCGATGGCGACCTTGACCGTGCCGGGTCCCAGAACCTGCTTGCGGTACGCTTCCGGCTGCTCCTCGAACAAATCCCAGCAGGGCATGGAAACCACGCGGGACGGGATGCCTTCGGCGGCAAGCTTGTTGCGGGCTTCCACCGCCAGACTGACTTCGGTGCCGGTGGCCAGGAATGTCACCTTGGCATTGGCATCGCCCACCAACTCATAGGCGCCGCGCGCCGAGAGATTTTCCGAGGTATGTGTGACGCGAACGGTGGGCACATCCTGGCGCGAGAAAGCGATCAGGCTGGGGCGGCGATCATTCTTCAATGCCAGCTCCCAGCATTCCGCCGTTTCCACGCCATCGGCGGGGCGCATCACCAGCAGATTGGGAATGGCGCGCAAGGCCGCCAGATGCTCGATTGGCTGATGGGTGGGGCCGTCCTCTCCCACGCCGATGGAATCGTGGGTCATCACGAACACCACGCGGATGCCCATCACGGCGGCAAGGCGGATGGCGGGGCGGCAGTAGTCGCTGAACACCATGAAGGTGCCGCCATAGGGAATGATGCCGCCATGCAGCGCCATGCCGTTCATGGCCGCCGCCATGCCATGCTCGCGAATGCCGTAATGGATATAGCGGCCGTTGTAATTGCCGGGGCTGATCTCGACCAGGCCCTTGGTCCTGGTGTTGTTGGAAGGCGTCAGGTCGGCCGAGCCGCCGATGGTGTTCTGGAGTTCGGCATTGATGACCTCCAAAGCCTTTTCCGACATCTTGCGGGTGCCGGCCGTCGGCTTCTCGGCCGACAACTTTTCCTTCAGCGCCACCAGTGCGGGTCCCAGCGAGGCGGGGATCACATCGCTGATCGTGTCGTCGAATTCTTTCGCGCGGCTGCTGGCCGATTTGCGCGCCAGCCAGGCCTCATGGTCTTTGGCGCCGGTCTTGCCGATGGCGCGCCATGGATTGAGCAGGTTGTCGGGGACGATGAAGGGCTCATAGGGCCAGTCCAATTCCTTGCGCGCGCCCGCCACGACATCGGCGCCCGGCGCGTCGCTGTGCGCCTTTTGCGTGCCCTCGCGGCCCGGCAAGCCAAAGCCGATGATGGTGCGGCAGGCGATCATCACCGGACCATCCGAAGTCTGCGCTTTTTCGAGGGCGCGGAAGATGTCGACGGCATCATGGCCGTCGCAAGCGTCAACAGTCCAGCCTGCCGCTTGGAAGCGTTCCGCCTGATTGGTGGAATCCGACAGTGAGATGGCGCCGTCTATGGTGATGTTGTTGTGGTCCCACAGCACGATCAGGTTGGAGAGCTTCAGATGCCCGGCCAGGCCGATGGCCT
>DATHLY010000116.1:0-5058 GCA_035487655.1 Rhizomicrobium sp.
ACCTTCCAGCGGCCGGAGATTACCTCCAGGGTGATTTCGGTCGGACATCCGGGCCTTTTGGCGGGGTTTTTGGCGGTTTTACCGGACATGTGCGGTATCCTCTGGGACCGTACTTGCGACTGGATCGTGCCACCCCAACATAGGTGGGTGGGAAAAATCCGAAAGATCAGATCATGAAAAAGATTGCGCAGGTCATTCACGCCCATGGCGGCCATTGGGTCGGCGACGGATTTCCCGTCCGCACCCTTTTCTCCTATGACGGTGACGCCCAGGCGCTGAGCCCCTTCCTGCTTTTCGACTATGCGGGCCCCCATGTCTTTCCCCCGGCCATGCGCCCGCGCGGCGTCGGCCAGCATCCCCATCGTGGCTTCGAGACCGTCACAATCGTCTATGACGGCGAGGTCTCGCACCGCGACTCCACCGGCGCGGGCGGCACCATCGGCCCCGGCGACGTGCAATGGATGACCGCCGCCGGCGGCATCATCCATGAGGAATTCCATTCCCCCGCCTTCACCAAAACCGGCGGACCGTTCCGCGTGGTGCAGCTGTGGGTGAACCTGCCGGTCAAGGACAAGTTGACCAGGCCCGGATACCAGTCGATTACCAATGCCGAAATTCCGGTGGTCGCGCTGGCAAACGGCGCCGGCCAGGCACGCATCATCGCCGGAGATTTCGCGGACACCAAAGGTGCGGCGCGCAGCTTCAGCCCGGTCAATGTCTGGGACGTGCGGCTCAATCGCGACAAAGACACCGCGCTGGACTTGCCCGAAGGCCATACCGCCATGATCGCGGTGCTGACTGGCCATGTCACGGTCAATGGCAAGGAAGGTGCGGGAGAGGCGGAGATCGTCCGTTTCCACCGCGAGGGCTCACAGGTGACAGTCCACGCCGACAGTGACGCGATGCTGCTGGTGCTGACGGGTGAGCCACTGGGCGAGCCGGTCTATGGCTATGGTCCCTTCGTCATGACCAATGAGGCGGAAATCCGCCAGGCCATCGACGACTTCAACAGCGGGCGCTTCGGCGCAGTGGCTTGATTGCCATCGGCCGTAGCTGTGTGAACTGCTAGGCTTCCAGGCTGACGATCCGGCAGGCGATGAGGATATTCTCGTCGCGATACCAGCTGGCGCAAATGCGGTGATAACCGTCGGCCACCAGCAGCGGCAGATCCAGCCTGGCATTGCCGCGCACCAGAAGCACCGGCGACAGCGCCTTGCCCTTCTTGATCTTCCTGAGATCGCCCGCGACATGAACATTGTCACGCGGCAAGAGCGGCAGGCGGCTGGCCCGCAGCAAGTCCTTGGCGTGCTTGCGGACGGTGGGCGCCTTGCGCAGTTTGGTGATCAGCCTTCGCGCCGCCTTTTCCTCCAAGAGCAGGGTCAAATAATCTAGCGCGGCGGGATAATCATGCGCCTCGGGGCGCTCCTTCCAAATATCGGCCATTGAATCTCTCCCGGGAAATTATTTCAAACAGAATTCTGACCTATGATGCCACGTTAGAGCATGCGCGCGATTCGCGCACCCACTTCGGCGACCAAGGCTTCGGCTTCGGCCGGCATCGGGATAACCGGCACAGCGGCAAAAAGGTCTTCGCCCTTGAGCCAGCGTCCTTCTGCTTTGGCCGTATCCAGCGCGGTGGCAAGCGCGGCGGTGAGCTCATAATGGGCGTGGGAAAGGCCATTGGCGCTGAGCGCCGAAAGCAAGATCACCCGGCAAAGGTCTCGCATCGTTTTGTAGTCGCCTGGCTCGCGCACCGGCGCATGCGAATCGACCAATGCCTTGCGGCAATCCTCCACATCGACCGAAACATAGCCATGGCAAGCCAAGGGCCGGACGGCATAGACCGAACAGCCGTCATCGGCGTCGAGCAGCGGGCAACGCAGCCAGGACAAGCGCGGAGCATTACCTTCAGCAGCCTTTCTCCCGGCAAGTGCCAAACGTCCCGCCCTGACCGCCGCCGCCAACTCGGGCCGGCCCCGGATGGCGTTGGCCAGCGCCAGTGCTTCGGCACCCGTGACGCTCACCCGCTGATGGCAGCAAAAGGCGCATGCCTTGCGGCAGGCGATTTCGCGCCTTGCGGCACCCGGTACGCTGCGCTCGAACAGTTGCGCGACTTGAGCAAGCATCAAGGTGCAGGGAGACGCGGCCTTGCGGTTTCGCAATAGCGACGCGGCATGGCGAAGATGGGCATCCACCGAGCTGGCATTGCCCGGCTCCAGCGCGGCCGCCAGCCAGCGCCGATCCTGGCGCAGCCGGGCACGCATACTTGCTCCATCAGACATCGCCGCCCCCCGGCAATGATTGACAATTCGAGCCTAGCGCATCGCAAATGACGCCGCGACAGGATTTTCCCGAGTCCGGCCCTGCGGGCTACATCCGCCCTGCCAGCGTTTCCTTGATGCGAAAGGCGATGCCGTCTTTCTGGGTGCGCAAGCTGGTGCCGGGATCAGCTTGATAAAGACCGCGCAGATAGCCGGTGTCGGCGGTGGTCAGCGTCTTGGCCGGCGCATCCTTGTGACATTGGGCGCTGGTCATGTCCAAGATACTGGGCAAGTCCGCGCACGTCTCCTCCGCCGCGGGCTGAGCCAAGGCCAGCATGGCGATGTGATCGGCCAAGGTGCCAATTTCATAATCGCCCAGCTTGCTGGGATCGGCCACAATGATGGCGTGGTAGTAGCTCGAATGCAGCCCATCTCCCAGGCGGTTGCCGAAGCTGTTCTGGGCATTCGAACTTTGCGCGGTACCGCCGGAAACATTGTTACGGCTGTCGACCAGAGTGTGGCCGCGCACATCCACTGTCTGGGTCGCGTGCCAAGCCTGGATGATGCGGGTCACCATCGCCATCTGGTCGGCCTGGGACGAATTGTCGAAATAGCCTAGCAGGACAGGGTCCTTGGCGCGGATGCTGTCCAGCAGCCCTTGCGGCTTGGTGGTGAAGACGATGTCGATATTGGCCTTACAGCCTTCATTGGCATTGACCGGCGCTCCGGCCGCGGCGGCCACGTCGCGCACCCGCTTGGCGATGAATTTGGCGAAGTTGGCCGGCAGCCCGGTCACATTGGGGCACACGCCCTCTTCCCAGCGCGCGATCTTGCCCAGCCTGGTGACCGTGGAATGGCTGTCGACAAAACCACCGACCGCGGATTCGGAGGCCGGCTGTGCTGTCGCCGGCATCGCCGACAGAAGGGCGGCAAACACCAATCCGCGCTGCAATTTGCCCATATGCCCTGCCCTCATCGACCCAGTTTGCAGCCTTATCACCTTGTATCTTGTAATGCAAGATAGCGGCGCGTTACAGTCCAGCGCGGCTATGCCGCCGCATCAATTCAGCGGTCCGGCTGGTCCGGTCATCGGAGAAAATCCGCCGGGCGAAAGTTTCAACTTGGCGTCGGTTGCCAACTCTAGAGCAAAAACTTGCTCCGACCGCACGTCAATCCGGCTTGAGCGCGCGCGTGAGGAAGGCGGTGAGATTATTTACCAGCTCCCCACGGGAGCATCCCAAACCATGGCTCTCGCGGCTGGCCTGATGCAGCGCTCCGGCGATCGCCTGGCCGATGACGTCGGCATCATAGGAACTGGTGACGACGCCGTCCTGCGCCGCTTCGCGCAGCATCTCTGCCCATTCGATGCCCCATTGCATCAGCAGGGGCTGCGACTCCACGCCGTCCGCATCGATCACCCGTCCATCCGTCATGGCGGCGCGCATCACGCCGGGATGGCTGTCGGCATAATCGTAGATCGCGGTGAGCGTGGCGGCGATGTGCTGTTTCAAGCCCGCGCCCGGCACACGGCGCGCGCGCACCTGTTGATCGAGTTCTTGGCGCGCGTCTTCGACAAAGGCTAGAAAACAGGCGCGCTTGTCGGGATAGTGGAGATAAAACGTCCCGTGTCCCAAGCCCGCCGCGCGCGCAATGTCTTGAGGCCGCGTCGCATCATAGCCGCGCTCGACAAAAAGTTTGCGCGCAGCTTGCTTCAGACGCGCAAGACTTTCCGGCTTGCGACGGCCGCCACGCTCTCTTTCAATTGCAACTACTTGCCCCGACATCACTCGCCCTGTACACGAGGACTTTCCGCGCGCCGACCAAGGCTGTCAATCGCCGACATGCGCTAAATGTATACAACCGATGGCTAAATTCGAGACACCGCGTTCCGCCATCCCACATAGAGACGATCGCGCTCACCCTTCCTCATCGCAGGCGTGAATCGGCGATCGAGCGCCCAACGTTCGGCAATATCTTTTTGGTTACTGAAAATTTTAGCGCCCAATCCCGCAAGATAGGCAGCGCCCAACGCGGTTGTTTCCGTCACCCGCGGACGCTCGACGCAAAGCCCGGTGAGATCGGCCAAACGCTGGCAAAACCAATCATTGGCCACCATACCGCCGTCCACTTTCAGAGACTTGAGACGGGCAAGACCGGCCGACTTCATGTCGCGGCGCATCGCCTCGAGCAGATCGCGCGTTTGATAACAAACCGAATCCAGCGCGGCGCGTACGATTTCGCACCGCCCTGCATCGCGCGTCAGGCCAAAAATCGCGCCGCGAGCCTCTGGCCGCCAGTAAGGCGCGCCCAAGCCGGTGAAGGCGGGAACAATGTACAAGCCCTCCGCCGGTTTGGCGCGCTTAGCCAACGCTTCGCTTTCGGCGGCCGTTGCCAACAGGCCCAACTCGTCGCGCAACCATTGCACCACGGCACCGGCGACGAAGATGCTGCCCTCAATGGCATATTGCCTCTCAGCCAGCGCCGTACCCAGGAGCCGGTTTATAGAGCGCGGCACGCGCAGACCGGTGTTCACAAGAGCGAAACACCCCGTTCCGTAAGTGGATTTCACGTCGCCCGGTGAAAAACAGGCCTGGCCGAAACTGGCGGCCTGCTGATCGCCGGCAACACCCAAGATGGGAATGGGCGCACCTAACAGAAGAGGATCGGTCACGCCGTAATCGTCCCGGCTCTCGCGCACGTCCGGGAGCAAGCCGCGCGGCACGCCGAACAGTTTGAGCAGGCTGTCATCCCAGCTCCGCGCCTTGAGATTCCACAACAAGGTCCGTGAAGCATTTGT
>DATHLY010000117.1:0-4232 GCA_035487655.1 Rhizomicrobium sp.
CTCCGGCCAATTATTTCCACATCCTGCGCCGGCAGATGCATAGGAGCTTTAGGAAGCCGCTGATCGTGATGACGCCAAAGTCGCTGTTGCGTCACAAGAAGTGCACCAGCTTCTTTACCGACATGCTGCCCGGCACCTCCTTCCATCGCGTGCTGCGCGATCAGGCGGAAGTCGTGCCCGGCGCCACCACCATCCAGCTGGTGCCCGATCACGAGATCAAGCGCGTGGTGCTGTGCAGCGGCAAGGTCTATTTCGACCTGATGGAGGAACGCGAGAAGCGCGGCGAGAACCGCATCCAGATCCTGCGCATCGAGCAGCTCTATCCCTTCCCGGAAAATGTCCTGGCGCAGGAGCTCAACCGCTTCCCCAAGGCCGAGTTGATCTGGTGCCAGGAAGAGCCGAAGAACCAAGGCGCCTGGAATTTCGTCCGCCCACGCATCGAAGCGACTGTCGCCAAGCTGGGCGGCACGGGCAGCCCGCGTTACGTGGGACGGCCCGAATACGCCTCCACCGCCGCCGGCCTGATGAAACAGCACCTGGCCGAACTGGCGGCGTTCCTGAACGAAGCCCTTTCCCTCTGAGATCAACCCAAGAGTCAAACGATGACCGTCGAAATTAAAGTGCCCGCGATGGGCGAGTCCGTCACCGAAGCCACCATTTCCAAATGGTTCAAGAAGGAAGGCGATGCGGTGAAGCGCGACGAGCCGTTGCTGGAACTGGAGACCGACAAGGTCACGGTGGAAGTGCCCTCGCCCGCCGACGGCGCCATTGAATCGATTTCCGCTCAGGCCGGCGCCACCGTCCAGGTGGGCGCGTTGCTGGGCGCCATCGCCGAAGGCAAAGGCGGCTCGGCGCCCGCGCCGAAGCCGCCATCAACAACCGCGGCGGCCGCGCCCAAAACCGAAGCACCAAAGCCTGCTCCCGCCGTGGCTCCTGCGCCTGCGGCCGCAAAAACCGAGGCGCCGGCCATGCCGTCCGCCAAGCGCATCTCAGAGGAATCCGGCATCCCGCTGTCGTCGATCGCCGGCACCGGCAAGGACGGCCGCGTCACCAAGGGTGACATGCTCGGGGCGCTTGCATCCCGTTCGTCGGCTCCGCAGCCCGCGGCCGCGGCCGTGCCGGCGGGCCCACGTACCAATGAAGCGCGCGAGGAACGCGTGCCCATGACCCGGCTGCGCAAGACCATCGCGCTGCGGCTCAAGGAATCCCAGAACACTGCCGCCCAGCTCACCACCTTCAATGAGGTGGACATGACGGCGGTGATGGGCCTGCGCACGACCTACAAGGAGACGTTCGAGAAGAAACATGGCGTGAAGCTGGGCTTCATGGGCCTCTTCACCAAAGCGGTCGTCGCGGCGCTGAAGGACTTGCCCAACGTCAATGCCGAAATCGAAGGCGATAATATTGTCTACAAGAATTATTACGACATCGGCATCGCGGTCTCCACCGAGCGCGGCTTGGTGGTGCCGGTGGTGCGCGATGCCGACCACCTGTCCTTGGCGGGAATCGAAAAGGCGATCGCGGACTTCGGCGCGCGCGCCCGCGACAACAAGCTGAAGCTGGAGGAACTCCAGGGCGGAACTTTCTCCATCACCAATGGCGGAGTGTTCGGCTCGCTGATGTCGACCCCGATCCTCAATTCACCCCAGTCCGGCATATTGGGCATGCACAAGATCCAGCCCCGGCCCATGGCAGTGGGGGATAAGATCGAGATCCGCCCCATGATGTATCTGGCGCTCTCTTATGACCACCGCATCGTGGACGGCCGCGAGGCGGTCACATTCCTGGTCAAGGTCAAGGAAAACCTGGAAGATCCGCAGCGCTTGATCCTTGATGTCTGATGGTCGCACGGCCGACGCCTTCGCTGCGCTCGGCTGGCCGCTGCTCCCGCCTGGTCAAGGTCAAGGAAAACCTGGAAGATCCGCAGCGTCTCATTTTGGACGTCTGATATTTCAGCGGGGCAACCTCCGCAGGTGCGCTACCCAAATAAATTTTTGCGACGGTCGGAACCATCTCCGCTCTCGCGTCCTTTGTGGGAAACCCCACAAGGAGATGGCCATGGCCTATGTCGACGGTTTTGTGATTGCGGTGCCCAAGGACAAGCTGGATGCCTATAAGGCGATGGCCAAGGAGTGCATGCCGATCTGGCAGGAATTCGGCGCCGAGGACTATGTGGAATGCATCGGCGATGACACGCCTTATGGCGAAGTGACGTCATTCCCCCGGGCCGTCCAGGCAAAGGATAACGAGGTGGTGGTGTTTTCCTGGATCACCTACAAGGACCGCGCCGCGCGCGACGCCGCCAACAAGAAGATCATGGAAGATCCGCGGCTGAAGAAAATGATGGAAAATGCGCCGTTTGACGGCAAGAGGATGATTTTTGGCGGGTTCAAGCCCTTCCTGGGCATGCACTAGCTAAACTGGAAATCCGATCTAGGCGCGCCTTCGAGCCTGTCTAATGTCGTGGGGCGCGAGGAGTTTTGCGACCTGAGCAGGAGCGAGGAGCGATGCGTACAAGAAGTACGTGAGCGACGAGCGACGAACTCAGGACGCAAAAGAACCGCGCCCCTAAGCGACGCGTTTATCCAACGCCTCGAGCTTCGCCAATTCGACATGCGCGCGTAGCTCGATCTGGTCCAGTACGTCCTGAAGCTTGGGATCGGCGAAGGCTTCATGGCGGCGCGTGACCGCGACCGCAAGCTTGTTTAGGGTGGCGCGGGGAATGCCGCCGGCGAGAAGGCCGTCGCGCACCGAATCCAGCAGGTCCAGCAGCTGCTCGCCATGTGCCAGGCCCTTGGACTTTCCTTGGGTGGAATCGTCCATCCCTTGCAGCATCAAGATGGAATCCAGCGCCGCGATTGGGCCGGGACCGGCGACGATCTGGGCATGGGCGTCGCCATGTTCGGCAACCGTGAAGCCGGAAGCCGGCGCGCCGGCGGACGCCTTGCGCTTGATGGTGGAGGTTTCGATACGGCTAGGGCCTTTGATTTCCATGGCAAGGTCCCACTGCGACACGCCACCATCCCCCATCATGGTTAAGGAAGGGTTAGAGCGGAAGGCACCGTGCCCTTTTGGCACGGATTCCTCGCCAAGGCCTGGCACGCGGCTTGAAGCGCTCAAGATTGTAACGGATGGAGCAAGATTGCCCATGCGTGGCGATCTCAAGACATCACTGACGGTCTTGCTTTTGGCGATGCTGGTGGCCCTGCTGGCAGTGTGACCATTACGCCCTGTGATAGGGGTGGCCCGCCAGTATGGTGAGGGCGCGATAGACCTGCTCGGTGAGCAGCACGCGCGCCAGAAGATGGGGCCAAGTCTGAGGCCCAAAAGCCAGGCTGCGACCGGCTTTCTTGCCCGGCAAAGGTGAAAGCCCGTCCGGCCCGCCGATGACAAAGGCGAGGTCCTTGGTGCCGACATCGCGCAAGGAGCCGAGCATCTCGGCGAAATCCTCGCTGGTCATGCCTTTGCCGCGCGCATCCAGCAGCACGACATGCGCGCCTTCCGGCAGACGCGCTGCCAAGCGCTCGGCTTCATCCTTCATGCGGGCGGGCGTCTCGCGCAGCCGCGACACCGACAATTCCTCCAGCGTCACGGCCGAGAATCCCATATTGCGGCCCAGCTTCCTGGCGCGATCGCAGAAATCCTCGCACAACTCGCCTTCCGGCGTGCCGCGCATTTGACCGATGGCGTAGATGGAAAGACGCATGGCTAGTGTCCCGATTCCGAAATTCGCATGATCTTCATATCGGGCTCCAGGCGAATTTCGGAATCGGGAAACTAGCGGCCGGCTATTTGCGTCCGCCGACCGACCACATGCCTTCCAGGTCGTAATAGTCGCGCACTTCCGGGCGGAACAGGTGCACGATCACATCGCCGGCATCCACCAGCACCCAATCGCCCTGAGCCTGGCCGCTGATCGGTCGCGTGCCATAGCCGCCTTCCTTCAGCCGCCGCGCCAGATGCTCCGCCATGGCGCCGACATGGCGCGAAGAACGGCCCGAAGCAATCACTGCGGCATCGCACAGAGCCGTGCGGCCTTCCAGATCGATGGTGACGACATTTTCGGCCTTGTCGTCATCCAACGAGGCCAAAATGCGCTTCAAAAGCTCGCTGGGCGGCTTTTTTGCGGCTGCCAAGACGGCCGGCGATTTGCGGGCGGGCTTTTTGGCGGGCTTGGACTTTGCGGCGCTCTTTGGGGATTTCCCGGTTGGGATTTTCTTAGCGGCTTTGGC
>DATHLY010000118.1:0-16046 GCA_035487655.1 Rhizomicrobium sp.
TCATCGCCCAACGCCAGATAAAGATCGCGCAGACCGGTGGTGCGAATGGCGGTGTCGTTCATGTCCTGGCCTTCCGCCGGATAAAAGCGATGTTCGGGCACCAGCATGGCCTGCACCTTGTTGCCGTCCATCAAGGCGATATGGGCGCGGTCGGCGATATAATTCGGCCCCTTTTCACGCGTCACGCCGTCGAAGCGCAGGGTGTAGGGACCCACGCTCATCTTCTGTCCCGGCGCGACGACCGTCAGCGCCTCGCTGCGCCAGGCCGTGGTGCCGGCCACTCCCATCAACGAGACGCCCAGTCCCGCATGGGCCAGCGCGGCCGCGAACGCACTGGCGCGCGCGCCTTTGCGCTTGCGGAAATCGAGGAGGGAAGCTCCGATCAACCAGCCGGCGACGGCGAACGCGCCGGTTGCTGCCAACCCTCGCGGCGACACGATGGCCAACACCACCAGCGCTGCAACCGCGGCAAGCCCCAGCGCGGGATAGAGCGAGCGCCAGGCGGCCTTCAGATCGGCGCGCTTCCATCCCAGCTTGGGGCCCAACGGCACCAGCAGGAGCAAGGCAAAAAAGATCGGCGCGAAGATCAAGGCAAAGTAAGGAGGCCCCACCGAAATCTTGGTGCCGTTCAATGCGTCCAGCGCCAGCGGATACAGCGTGCCGACAAAGACCGCGGAACAGGAAGCCACCAGAAAGACATTGTTCAACAAAAGCGTGGTTTCACGGCTGATGAACGCGAATGCCGCGCCGCCCTGGAGCTTGGGCGCCCGCCAGGCGAACAAGGCAAGCGCCCCGCCGATCGCGAACGCAATCAGGACCATCATGAAGAAGCCGCGCGTGGGATCGCTTGCGAAAGCATGGACCGAGGACAGAACGCCGGAGCGCACCAGGAAGGTGCCAATCAGCGACAGAGAAAATCCCCCGATCGCCAGAAGCAAAGTCCAGGTGCGAAAGGCACCGCTCTTTTCCGTGGCCAGGGCGGAATGCAGCAAGGCGGTGGCGATCAGCCAGGGCATCAATGAGGCATTTTCCACAGGATCCCAGGCCCAGAATCCGCCCCAGCCCAACTCGTAATAGGCCCACCAGGATCCCAACGCGATGCCGCAGGTCAGCGCGATCCAGGCTATCAGCATGAAAGGCCGCGCCGCCCGGGTCCAGCCTTCTTCGCCCACCATCATCGCCGCCGCGGCATAGGAAAAGGACGCCGACAATCCGACATAACCGGCATAGAGCATGGGAGGATGCATGGCCAGACCCGGATCCTGCAGCAGGGGATTGAGGCCCGCGCCTTCAAACGGCGCGGGATCCAGCCGCAGGAACGGATTGGAGGTGAAAAGGATGAAAAGAAGAAATGCGGATGCGAGTAGGCCTTGGACGCCCAAGGCTGCGCTGGTCAGTCTTTCCCCGCCGCGTTGCAGGACCGCCACCAGCCCGGCATAGAGCGACAGCACCAACACCCAAAGCAGCATGGAGCCTTCATGGTTTCCCCATACGCCGCTGATCTTATAGACCAGTGGTTTCAAGGTATGGCTGTTGTTGGCCACATCGATAATGGAAAAGTCTGAGACGATGAAAGCGTAGGTCAAAGTGCCGAAGGCCAGCGCCACAAAGACCAGGAACCCCAAGGCCGAGCTTGTCGCGGTCCTTCTCGCCGCCGCGGCCTGGGCACGCGCACCCATCAAGCCCGAGACGGCCATCACCAGCGCCAGAGCCAGCGCAAAGCACAGCGCCAATTGACCCAACTCGCCTATCATGGGTTTCCTTCCTGCCAGCGGCCGCTGCGCTTCAACGCATCCACCACTTCCGGCGGCATGTATTTTTCATCATGCTTGGCTAGCACTTCGGAGGCGACAAAGGTGCCGCTCGCGTCCATCGCACCGGTCGCCACCACGCCCTGCCCTTCGCGAAACAAAGCCGGCAACACGCCATTGAAATCCGCGGAAATGCTGCTCTTGCCGTCGGTGACGCGGAAACGCACTTGCGCACCGGCGCCGTGCCGCACGCTGCCTTTTTCCACCAGCCCGCCCAGGCGGAAGGCAACGCCTTCGCCAACCTGCTTGGCCGCCACATCGCTGGGACTGCGGAAGTACATGGTGTTCTGTCCCAGTCCGTAAACAATCACGCCGGCGAGGGCCGCGCCTACCGCCAAAAGTGCGGCGACAAAGGCCAGGCGGCGTTTCTTCTTGGCGTTCATCTAGTGTCCCGATTCCGAAATTCGCCTGATCTCGATATCGCGCTCTGCGCGAATTTCGGAATCGAAGGACACTAGCATCTTATTAAATCCTAATGTCGTTTGGTTTCGAAGTTCGCCCCGAGACCGATATCGACAACATGGCGAACTCCGAAACCACGACATTAGTGCTCTGCGCCTCGATGCAGGATCTGCTCGACGATACCGGTGTCATACGCCACACCAGCCGGCGTCAGCGCGATTTGGTCGGGCCACGCCGCCTTGATCAATCCTTTGCGGCTCAGCGCATTCCACACATTCTCATTTTCCAGACCGGAGGCGTCGCGCGCCATCACTGTGGCATCGCCCAGGTGGAAATGATCGCCATGGGCATGGGGAAACTGAGTGATGGCTGTATCACCCTCGGGCGTGGGCTTGGAAGCACCGGGAATTTGCGCGATCGCCTGCAGCAAGGTGAGCGTGCGCAGCTGTAAGGGATTGAGCTTGGATGGATTGGCTTTCGGCGGCATAGGTGACCTTAGACGACCCTTAAGGAAAACGGCCGGGACCATACAGTCCCGGCCGATCTCAAGCAAAGAGCCTAATGACGCGAGGGATTTTGGTCATCCAAGCAGGAGCGCGGAGCGATGTGGGCATCTAGCCCATGAGCGATCGCGCGACGAACTTGGGGACCAAAAAACCCGCGTCAGCGGTGGCGGAAACCGCCGCCATGGAACCCACGCCCGCCCCAATGGCCGCCGCCGCCAAAGCCGAAGCCAAAGGAGACGCTGGGGCCGTAATAGTAGGGATAGGGGTAATAATAGGGCGCCGGATAGTAATAGGCCGGCGGCGGGCCGTAACCATAAGCCGGAGGCGGCGGGGCGCCATAGTCGTAATCGTAATAGGACGCACGCTGGTCTTCATGCATGCAGGCGTAATAAGCGTCGGCATAGGCAGCCTGCACATCACTGGCGGCGTGACGCGCATTGTCGGCGCCGATAGCAGTGCCCGCCAATAGACCGGCGCCCGCACCGGCGGCGGCGCCCAATCCGGCATTGCCGCCGGCCGCGCCCAGAATGGCGCCTAACGCTGCGCCTCCCAGGGTGCCGCCCACGGTGCCGCGCGTCTGCTCATCCCGCGCGGCCTCGCCGGGCGTGGTGAAGCCGGTGCGCGCCGCCGCATCGCGGCGGCAGAACATGTCGCGTTCGGCCTGAGCTTGCGCCTGCGCGCCTGGATTCTTCTGCGAATTGTCGTATGCACCGGGAGGCGGCGGTGTCTCCGCCCGGCCGCGTGGCGGAGGGGGAGGAGAATCCTCATCATAGTCGGGGGCGCTGCGGGCGCTGTTGGAAAGATCCGCCGGCGGAGCATTCGCCGGCTGTGCCATCGCGGTCCCGCCCAGC
Organism: Rhizomicrobium sp.; assembly: GCA_035487655.1. Taxonomy (GTDB): domain Bacteria; phylum Pseudomonadota; class Alphaproteobacteria; order Micropepsales; family Micropepsaceae; genus Rhizomicrobium. The sequence continues at coordinate 3,571 of DATHLY010000118.1, forward strand.
AGGGCGGCCGTCAGGGCGGCGATAATTGGTGTGCGGAACATGGCGAACGTCTCCACGGGATTGTCCTTCCAGCAGTAGTGGAGATAGGAGACGCCTGCCGGCTTTCAATGTCAAAGAGAAGATTAGGTCATATTTTCGTCATGCCGAACCGCCGTTCATCCGGCGTTCAGGAAGGTTTTGAAAGGCTGCGGCTTCTCTGGCTGCCGGCTAAGCCGCAGCGGATAGCGCAGCGCGCCCGCGCCCGGCGGCGGAGCCGCCCATCAAACAACGGCTGGCGCGTTCATTTGCCACTATGCGGCAGCGGATAGCGCAGCACGTCCGCGCCGGCGCAGGAGTTCCGCCTCTTCATCGCTGAACAGGATGGCCGTCAATTCCGCGCAAAGCAGGAACTGGGCGTTTATGACGGGGTTCTGCGGATCGGCTTTCAGCGCCTTGATCGCATCTTCGTTGTAACGCTTAAGGGCCGTGGCGATCTCGTCATAGGCCGTGCTCTGCTTGGCGGCAAAGGAAGCGGCCGCCGCGAAGTGACGGCTGCCGGCCACCAGGCGGGCATAGCGCAACGCCATATCGTGCTTTTCCGCGCCGGGATGTCGGCTGAAGTCCCCACCCTTGCCCCTGGAGGTTGGCAGCGCAGCTGCGAATTCCCGGGGGGCGCGGTCCATGAAAGTTTCCATCACCTTGCCGATCTGGACGCGTTCCGCAAGCAGGCGCTTGCCCCATTCGCCTTCGCGCTTGAGTTCGATTTCCTTGACGATATGGCTGGAAAGATCGGCGAATGTCTTGACCTCCTCCATCAGCTTGTCGGCATCGAACAAGGGATGGCGGGTGGCCTGGATGGAGGTCTTCAATACGTCCATGCGCGTGAACAGAATTTCGCCCACCAAACCCATATCGGTCTTGGAGATCAGCGTTTCATCGGCATGGCGCGTCACCAATAGCGGCAGACGCAGCGCTTCCCAAGGACGGCTCAGGCGGTTCATCACGATCACCGGCACATAGGGCGCAACGTCAGGCTTTTCCTTGACCAACCGGTCATAGATCTCTCGCACCTGCCAGACCAGCTGCTCGTGGAAAGAGGCGACCGGCATGGGCAAAAGGACAATCAGCTGCTCGATGAGTTCGCCCGCAGACAACAACAGCGCCATGTCAAAGACATCTTCCACAGCGGAGGCATCGCCCAGAAGTTTTTGTGCCGATTGGCGCTCCGTCTCGGTGGCGAGCGCCTTGTACATGGCTTGAGCGGCGACCGGCCAGAACTTGGCGGCGCAGGCCAATGCGTCATCGGGTCTGCGCGCCAGGACAAGCGCCCTGCATTCGGCGCTGTAAGCGGCGGATTCCGCCGGAAGCAGGGTCTGGGTCACCCAATTCCACGCCGGCACCAAAGTGCCGCGCGCGATGCAGCCCTTTTGCTTGGCCTTGCGCGGCATGCAGGTGAGCAAATCCTGAAATGGCCGGCAGAACAGGCGCAGCGGCGTGGGCGTGCGGTCGTAATTCTCGCGGCGCAGGACGGGACGAAGCCCTTCCATAATGTCGTCGTGGGGCAAGGTGCGGCCGTCCATCAGCCGGTCCACTTCCACCGCCATGGCAAGGCGCGCCGCGGCGGACCCGGGAAGGCCACCGAGAAATGCTTTCAACAACCCTGACTTGTCTTGCGGTACCATGGACACGTTGTTCTGCAGCTCCCCGCTGCCCGTGCCAACATTAGGACCGATATAGTTAATACCCTGTTTCTTTTACTGAATTGCGGGAAGCTCCAGGCGCGCCAGGACGCCGCCTAAGGAACTTTCGCCCAGGGTGAAAAAACCCCCGTAGAGCTTGGCGATATCCCGCACGATGGCGAGCCCAAGGCCAGACCCCGGGACACTCTCATCCAGCCTTTCCCCTCGCTCCCCAACCTGGGCACGTTGGGCGGCCGAAAGGCCGGGGCCATCATCCTCGACCGTCAGAACCAGCCGCCCTGTCGCCTTTTCGCAGCGTACCCGCACGCGCGCGCGGGCCCATTTGCAGCCATTGTCGATCAGGTTGCCCAGCATCTCCTCGAGGTCCTGGCGCTCGCCGCGGAAGTAGAGGCGATCATCGCATTCCGCATCGATCACGATGCCGCGCACCGCATGGATGCGGGCGATGACGCGGGACAGATCATCCATCACCGTGCAGACTTGAGTGCGGTTTCCCAACACATCGAGCGAGCCGGCGGCGCGCGCGCGGGTCAGATAATGATCCACCTGGCGGCGCATCGAGAAGACCTGCCGCTTTACCATATCGGCCAGCGGCGCGGCAGCCGAATCCTTTTCATGGGCTTCGGCCTCGGCGGCAAGCACGGAAAGCGGCGTCTTGAGAAAATGCGCCAGGTTGGAGACATGGGTGCGCGCCCTTCCCACCACTTCCTCGCTGTGCTGGATAAGCGAATTGAGCTCGGTTGCAAGCGGCGCGATCTCGGTGGGAAATTTTCCATCCAGCCTGCGCGCCTCGCCATCTCGGATTTTCGCCAACCCCTTGCTGACCTGGCGTAATGGCAACAAGCCCACCTTGACCTGCACCAGGATAGCGGTGATCAGCCCCAGACCCAAAAGCAGAAAGGACCAGAACAGCGTGGCATTGAATTCCTGCGTTTGGCGGTCGACCGCGGCCATGTCTCCCGCCACCAGAAAAGTATATTCGCCGCCGCCGCTATTGTCGGGAGCGAGGTCCACCCGCCGCGACACCACGCGCAGTTGCTGGTTCTCCGGCCCCACCGCGCTGCCCCAAGTCAGCGCGCCTTTCTTTGTCTGGTTTGTGGGATGGATCTCCTTGTCAAACAGCGAACGCGAAATCTGCCCTCCACTGTTGCCGGTCCGTATTTGATAGTAGAGGCCGGAATAGACCCGGTCGAAATTGGGATTGGGAAACCGGCCCGCCAGCATCACCCCGCCATTGGGATCGAGTTCGGCGGCGGCGATCAATCCATCCATGTCGGCTTGCAGCGCGGCGTCAAAGCTATTCTGCGCCGCCATGCGGAAAGCGTTGGACAGCACCGCGCCACCCACCGCCAGCCCGAGCAGAGTCCATACCGCCGCCGCCGCGATTAGGCGGGACGAGAGGGATTCAAGCCTCGGCCGCCGTGCCGCCCAATTTGGGATCTTCCAGGGAATAGCCAAGCCCGCGCACCGTCTGAATGAGGCCCGCGTCCAGCTTCTTGCGCAGGCGGCCGATAAAGACCTCGATCGTGTTGGAGTCGCGATCGAAATCCTGGTCGTAGAGATGTTCCACCAATTCGGTGCGCGATACCACCTTGCCGCGATGATGGGCAAGATAGGCCAACAGGCGGTATTCCTGGCTGGTGAGCTTCACCGGATTGCCGTCGAAGGTGACGCGGCTGGCGCGGGTGTCGATGCGCAGTTTGCCGATTTCGATGTCGGCAGTGGCGATGCCGGCGGCGCGCCTGAGCAGGGCGCGCAGCCGGGCCAACAATTCCTCGGTGTAGAAGGGCTTGGCCAGATAGTCGTCGGCGCCGGCGTCAAATCCCGCCACTTTGTCGCTCCAGCGGTCGCGGGCGGTGAGAATCAGGACCGGCATTGCCTTGCCGCTGCGGCGCCATTTTTCCAGCACCGCGACGCCATCCATCTTGGGCAGGCCAAGATCCAAGACGACAGCGTCATAAGGTTCTGTATCACCCAGGAAATGGCCTTCCTCGCCGTCATAAGCCTGGTCCACCACATAGCCGGCATCAGCCAGCGCTTTTTTCAAAAGCCGCTGCAGGTCCTTGTCGTCTTCCACCAAAAGAATGCGCATGCGTCCTCCTAACGCCGCCCGCGGCCGCCGCCGCTCCAATCGCGTCCACCGCCATCCGAACCGCGGCCGCCACCGCCCCAGCCTCGACCGCCCTCAAAACCGCGACCGCCGCCGAAACCAGGCCCGCCTTGGAAACCGCGATCCGGCCTAGCATAGCCGGGACCCGGGCCGAAATTGCGGCCATAGCCGCGGCCATAGGGGTCGGGGCCATAGGACGGATAACGGTCCATATAGGGACGGGCATAACCGGGCGGATATTCCGGACGATGACTGTCGAAGCTGTCCCGCCCGGGAGAAGAGCGCAGCACCCGACCGCTACGCGCGTCGGTGTCGTACCAGATCACGCGGCCATCCGGCGTCATCCACTTCAGGTGATAATGCGGATCGCCGGACGGTCCGTAAGTGGGGCCCTCCGCGTCATAAAAATTTCCTGGATGCTCGCGCCGGATGCCCGGCAACAGCCGGTCCAGCGGCTGAACGCCGTCTCTGGAGGGCGGCGGCCCATAGGGCTGGGCCTGGCTGGCGCCACCCAAGGCCGCGGCCAGCAAGACACCCGAGAAAATTAAAGAAAAAACATAGGCGCGCATGGGGTTTTTGTACGTCCCGGCACATGAACCCCGAATGAACACAGCGTCCAGACCCGGTTCAGTTTGGCTTGCGTAAGGTGCGTGTCATGGACGGCAAGTGGTCCGTTCGAATGCGAGTTAAGGAGATGATCATGTCTAGCATGAAAAAGCTTCTGGCAGCAGCGTCTTTGGCGGTCCTTTCGGCTGCCGGTATCGGCGCCGCCTCGGCCGATCCCTGGCATGATGGCTGGCGTGACCGTGCTTTTGAACGCCATGAGCGCTTCGAACATCGCGCCACTGTCGACCGCATCCGCGTCCTCAACAATTTGCGCTTCCATCGTTACCGCATGATCGGCGATCCCTATTTCGTCCATGGTCGCTATGTGGTGCGCACCTATGACCGCTTCGGCCGCGTCGTGTTTGTTCAGATGGACCCTTATAGCGGCGCCTTCATTCGCGAGGTGATCCTCTGATCCTTTAATGTAATGGCGCGATCGTTGTATCGCGTCCGGAAAATCTTGGGGCGTAAGGCCCATGGTATGCCCCTCCCCATAGGGCCCCAAGCGTCAAGGGAAGCCCGCGCCGAAAGGTGCGGGCTTCTTCTTTATTAAAAGGGCTAGGTTTGCTCTTCTGGACTGCTCACATCATTGCCCGAATAGGTGATGACCGCGGGCCTAAAATCCCAGGCCCGCAACACTTTTACCGCCAATTCCAGCGCGTCCTTCAGCGCGCCGCGCCGAATCCCTTCGAGCATCTGTTCTGTGTTGAGCGACACGGTCGCCGCCTGATGGCCGCGCGGTCCCGGCAAGGACAAGAACAGCGGCACCGAATTCATCACCCCCGTCACGACGAAATCCTGGAACCATTTCTGGCGCACGGTCTTGAGCGGATTGTCCACCAGCATCAGGCCGATGCCGGTGGAAAGGTCGAAAGCGTCCGAAATGCCTTCGGTTTCGACATAGGCCAGCACCCCCGATTTGTCGGGTCGCCAATCGTCGCTGAAAATATCCACCGTCCGCCAGGCGCAGTAATAACTGCGGCACACCGGCGGACGGCTGTCATAAATCGCGCAGCCGCCACAGGCGGCATGGCGGCAGCGGGCGCCGGACAATTTCTGGATTTCCGGTTTGTTAATGGTGGGAAACACGCAACAGACGGTGCAGCCGCCGCAGTCTCGCCCTGGTATCAAGGTCATGCCGTCCCACATGGGCTTGAGCTTGGCATGCCGGTTAAGCAATCGCCACCGGACCGCCACCTTGAAACCGCCGCAAATATCAGTCAGCAATCGGCGCCATGCCCGATTGGCGAGACCGCCTCGATGTCGAGGCGTTGCGTGAGGCCGCGCAACGCGCCATTCCTTCTGTCAGGCCCTTTGCACCGGCGTTTGCCATCACCATGGCCGTGATCGCCATTCCCTTGGGCCTGCTCTATCTCACGCCTCTGGTGCTGGGCCTTTTTGCGCCCAAACTTGATCCGGCCATTGACCTCTATGCCGTCAACCGGCCACTGGCTTTTACCTTTCTCGACGCGGACGGCAATGACGTCGGCCATCGCGGCGCCGTGGTGGGCGAACGCCTGAAGCTGGACGAGATGCCGGCTTATCTTCCCGCCGCTTTCATCGCCATGGAGGATCGCCGCTTTTATCATCACAACGGCATCGATCCCTTGGGCCTGGGCCGCGCGCTGATTTTGGACTTGCGGGCGCGCCGCTGGGTGGCGGGCGGTTCCACCATCAGCCAGCAGACCGCCAAGATCGTCTATACCAACCAGCAGCGCACCATGTCGCGCAAGCTGACCGAGCTGATCGATGCCGCTGGGTTGGAAAAGACCCTGAGCAAAGAGCAAATTCTTCAGCTTTATCTCAACAGAATCTACCTGGGCAGCGGCGCCTATGGCGTGGACGGTGCGGCGCGCGTCTATTTCGGCACCAGCGCGCGCAAACTCTCCCTCGCACAAGCAGCCATGCTCGCGACGCTGACACGGGCACCATCCGTCTTCTCGCCTCGCCGCGACCTGTTGCGGGCACAGCAGCGCGCCAGCCTGGTGCTGGATTCCATGGTGGACAATGGCGCCATCACGGAGGCCGATGCCACCGCGGCCCGCGCCCATCCCGCCGCGATCATCGACCGCGCCAGCGTGGATGCACGCAACTACTTCCTGGATACCGCCGCCGACGAGGCGACCAAGATGGCCACGGTGAACGGCGTGGCGCCCAGCGCCGATCTGGTGGTCCGAACCACGCTAGAACCCAAGGTGCAGGAGGCGGCGCGGCTGGCGGCACTGCGCACGATCACCAAATACGGCAAGAAGACCCGCACCAGCGAAGCCGCGGTGGTGATCATGAAGCTCGATGGCGCGGTCAGCGCTATGATCGGCGGCGTCGACTATCGAGATTCGGTATTCAACCGCGCCACCCAGGCGCATCGGCAGCCGGGCTCGGCCTTCAAGCCCTTCGTCTATTTGGCCGCGCTGGAAGCGGGCCTGTCGCCCTGGGAAACGCGCGACGATGAAGCGGTGGATATTGGCGGATACCGGCCTGCCAACTTTGGCGGCAAGAGTTATGGCACGCTGACCTTAGCCGACGCGTTGGCCCACAGCGTCAACACCATCACCGTCAACCTGGGACAGGAAATCGGGATGCGCAATGTCGTGGCCGCCGCCAAGCGGCTGGGCATCGCCTCGCCGCTGGAAGCCAATGCTTCGCTGGCGCTGGGGACCAGCGAGGTGACGCCCATCGAGCTGACTGCCGCCTATGCCGCCTTCGCCAATGGCGGCTATCGGGTGACGCCCTACTTGGTCACGGAAGTCGATATCACAAACAAGGTCGTCTATCAGCGCCACGCGTCGCCGCCGCCACACGTGATCGATGAAGGCATAAACCGCGACATGACGGCCATGCTGTATGGCGTGGTGGTCAGTGGCACCGGCGGATATGCCTCGCTGCATGGCCGCGAGGCCGCCGGCAAGACCGGCACCACCCAAGATTCGCATGACGCCTGGTTTGTCGGCTTCACCACCGATTATGTCGCCGGCGCATGGGTCGGTAATGATGATTCCTCGCCCACCCGCGGCGTCACCGGCGGCACCTTGCCGGCTTACATTTGGCGCGATTCCATGTTGGCAGCGGAACAAGGCAAGCCGTACCGGCCCTTGGACCGTTCGGTACAGCCACCGCCAGAAGCCTTTGATATCGCGTCCGCGGGTGCGGTCTGGGACGGTCGTGATGACGAAAGCCTGCGCCGGCTTCCCAACCTGCCGCCCGAAGAAGCGCAACCGCCCAGGCGGGAACGCCATCACCGCGGTGGATTGCTAGGCTGGCTGTTCGGTGACGACGATGACGACGATAACGCGCCACCACCGCCGCGCAGCGGCGATTCCGGCCGGTGACGGCCATGCTATAAGGCGGCCATGATCCGCCGCCGCACCATACTCATTTCCGCCGGCCTCGCTGCCTTGATCCGGCCCGCCGCCGCGGCCACGACCATCCGCTTTGTCACCGACTGGAAAGCGCAAGCCGAGCATGGCGGCTTTTACCAGGCGCTGGCGGAGGGCCTTTATGCCAAGCGCGGCTTGGACGTGAAGATCATCCAGGGCGGCCCCGATGTGAACGTGCCGCAACTGCTGGCGGGCGGAGCGGCCGATTTCGGCATGGGCTCCAACAGCTTCATCTGCCTCAATCTGGTCAAGACCGGTGTGCCGATCCGGGCTGTCATGGCGATCTTTCAGAAAGACCCGCAGGTGCTGATGTCCCATCCGCGCCGCGACATCAACTCGCTGGCCGACATGCGGGGCAAGCCGGTGCTGATCTCGGCCGCCACCATGAATGCCTTTTGGCCCTGGCTGCGCGCCAAGTTCGGATTCAGCGACAAGCAGATCCGCCGTTACACCTACAATCTTGCGCCCTTCATCCTGGATCCCAATGCCATCCAGGAGGGCTATCTTACCAGCGAACCCTTCACCGTTCAGCAACAGGCGCATTGGGCGCCCAAGATCTTCCTGCTCTCCGATTTTGGCTATCCGGGCTACGCCAATATGGTGCTGGTGCCGCAGAAATGGATCGACACCAACCGCCGCGCCGTGCAGCAGTTCGTAGACGCCACCCGTGACGGCTGGCTGCACTATCTGGACAATCCGCACCAGGGCAATGCGCTGATCAAGCGCGACAATCCCGACATAAGTGACGCGATCCTGGCGCAGGCGCTGGACAAGGTGAAGCGCTATGATTTGCTGCTCAGCGGTGACGGAAAGGCGTTCGGCCTGGGCAGTATGACCGACGGGCAGTGGAAGCTTTTCTACGACACGATGGCGGCAGAAGGCCTTTATCCCAAGGGGCTGGACTATCGAAAGGCATATGACTTGAGCTTCGTGCGCGCCACCTTGCAGAAGTATCGATGATTACGCTGGAGGGGGTGGGCAAACGCTTCGCCAATGGTACCGAAGCGTTGCGCGACTTGTCGTTCAGCGTCGCCGCCGGCGAGTTCGTCTCGCTGTTGGGACCCAGCGGATGCGGCAAATCGACAGCGCTGAGATTGGCGGCGGGTTTGCTGCAACCGGACAGCGGCACGATCGCCTATCCGAGTGGCAAGCCGGAAATTGGCTTCGTGTTTCAGGAGCCGACGCTGATGCCTTGGGCGAATGCACTCGCCAACGCGCGCCTGCCGCTGGATCTGGAACATGTGCCGCGCAGCGACGCCGATGCGAAAGCCGCGGCCGCGCTTGCGCGGGTTGGCTTGAAAGGATTTGAACGCGCCTATCCCCGTGAATTGTCCGGCGGCATGAAGATGCGGGTCTCCATCGCCCGCGCGCTTGCGGCACAGCCCAGGCTGCTGTTGCTGGACGAGCCGTTCGCCGCGCTGGACGAGATCACGCGCAATGCCCTGGGCGATGATTTGCTCAGGCTGTGGCGGGAAGACGGGCTGACGGTGTTGTTCGTCACTCACAGTGTCGGCGAAAGCAGTTATCTCTCCCAGCGCGTGCTGGTGATGACGCCGCGGCCCGGCCGCGTGTCCGCCGATATCGCACTGCCGGCAGGACGGGATACGCGCCTGTCACCGTCCACCATTGAAGCTCAACGCAGCATCAGCAATGCCCTGACCGGAGCCATGGCAGCATGAAGCGGATTCTAGATGTCGCGCTGCCCATCGCGATCGCTTTGCTGACGCTGGGATTGTGGGAATGGGCGGTGGCGCATTGGCACGTGCCGGTGTATGTGCTACCGGCGCCGTCGGCGATCATTCAGGCATTCTCCACCAACTCCGCCTCGCTGACCGCGGCATTGACCGCGACCTTTTTGATAACGATTGAAGGCTTTCTAGGTGCGCTTGTTGCGGCGACGACTTTCGCAGTTCTGTTCAGCCAGAACCGCCTGATAGAACGCTCGCTCTATCCCTATGCAGTGATTTTGCAAGTGACACCGGTGGTGGCCATTGCGCCGCTGATCCTGATTTGGGTCGGGTTTGACCGAATCAATTTGGCGCTTTCGTTGCTCGCCGGAACTATTGCCTTTTTCCCTATGCTCTCCGGCATGACACTTGGCTTCAAATCCGTTGACTTCAACCTGATGGATTTGGCGAGGCTATATGGCGCTTCGCGCTGGCAAATTTTGCAGAAGGTGCAGTTCCCTTCTGCGCTGCCCTATCTTTTGAACGGCATGAAGACGGGCGGGGTCATAGCACTGATAGGAGAAGTAACGGCGGAATTCGCGGCGGGCTCCGGCACGGCAACGGGATTGGCGTGGCGTATCACTGAATCCAGCAACCGGTTGGAGATTGCCACCACTTTCGCGGCGTTGATGCTCTTGGCCATCCTCGGCATTGCGATTTTCGCCGCACTATCGCTGCTCGAATGGGCGCTGCTTCGCCGCTGGCACGAAAGCGCAATTACCGAGAGGTCTTGACCGGCGCCGTCTCGCGCATCGTCAACATCGACAGCACACCCAGCGCCAGTGCTGCGCACATATACCAGGCCGGCGCCAGCGGCGATCCGGTCACCGCCGTGAGCCAGGTGACGATCAGCGACGCCGTCCCGCCAAACAGCGCGATCGCGACGGCGTAAATGATGCCGATGCCGCCTGAGCGCATCCCGATCGGCAGGCTTTCGCCCACCTGAGCCATGATGGCAGGCAGGCCCAGGGCCAGAAGCGCCGCCATCAGTGCTACGGCCGCATACAGCACCAGCGGCGTACGCAGATGTGACATCGCCATGAAGCAAGGCAGACCCACAAGACACAGGAGACTATAAGCACTGATCATCACCGGTTTGCGGCCGAGCCGGTCACTCAGCCAGCCGCCGATCGGATTGAAGATCACGCCCATCAGGCCTCCGATCACCACGGCCCCAAAAGCCTGCGCCGGCGTCATCCCCAATGTGTGGGTGGCGAAGAGATTGATGTTGATCAGGGCATAGGTCGAGATCGTGGCGCTGGCCAGCACGATCAGCGTCAGCAATGCCAGCCCGACCTGGGCGGCCGTTGGACGCGGCAGGCTGGTGCTCGCTCGTTGCTCCAAGGTTTCCGGCAGGTTGCGCCGAATGGCCAATGCCAAAGGCACGACGCTTGCTCCCAACAGCATGGCAATACGCCAGCCCCAGGTTGAGAGATGTTGCGGCGTTAGCAGATTTGCCAGCACCACGCCCACAATGCCGGCGCACAAGGTTGCGGCCTGCTGGGTGGCGAATTGCAGGGAAATATACAGTCCGCGTTTTTCCACCGGCGCCGCCTCCATCAGGAAAGCCGTGCTAGGGCCCACCTCACCTCCCAAGGCAAAACCCTGGATCAGGCGGAAGATCACCACCAGCAGAGGCGCCGCCGCGCCAATGGCGGCATAAGAAGGCGTCAGCGCCAAGCCGACGATACTCAATCCCATCAGGCCGAAAGAAAGCAGCATGGCCGGCTTGCGGCCGACCCGGTCTCCCAACCGGCCGATCACGGCGCCGCCCAACGGACGCGTGAGGAACCCGACCCCGAAAGTTCCCAGAGTCAAAAGCAGGCTGCCGGTCGCGTCCCTGACTGGGAAGAAAACCGCACCGATCTGCACCGCGAAAAATCCGAAAATCAGGAAATCGTAGAATTCCAGGGCGTTGCCCGCGACCACCGCCACGAGCTGCGATCGGCTCAGTTTGGGTGCTGTGCTCACGAATCCCCTACTTTTCGACGACTATGCCCGCTTCCGGCCGCTATATAATACATATTCTTCCTGTAATTCGCAAAAAACTACAGTCCCAACGTGTTGAAGTCTTGATTTCCCCCGTCAGGCGTGGTTTTTCCGGCCCATGGCGCACCAGAACCAAGGTCTTCAGATGCTGACCGCGAACCGCTTGCGGGACGGGGACGTTTTATACCGCAAGGGTGGCGGCTGGGTTTTGATGTTGGCCGAGGGCGAGGTGTATCTCGACCAGGCCAGCGCCGATGCCGCCCTCGCCGCGGCCACGGCAGAATTGGCGCGCAATGAGTTCGTCGCGCCCTATCTGTTCGAGGTTCGCGAAGTGAATGGTAAGGTCGTGCCGGTGAAGGAGCGCGAGGTCATCCGCGCCGCAGGTCCCACGGTGCATCCCAATACCGGCAAGCAAGCGGGTCAGTTCCATGCTTAACACCCTTGTCAAGGCCGTGGCGCCCAACATGTACCGCTATGACGAATTCGACGCGCAATTCGTCAGCGAGCGGGTCAATCAGTTTGCCGGCCAGGTGGCCCGCCGCCTGTCGGGCGAATTGACCGAGGACCAGTTCAAACCCTTGCGCCTGATGAATGGCCTCTATCTACAGCTGCATGCCTATATGCTTCGTATCGCCGTGCCCTATGGGACGCTTTCGTCCAAGCAGATGCGCAAGCTGGCCCATATTGCGCGCACCTATGACAAGAATTTCGGGCATTTCACCACGCGCACCAACCTCCAGTTCAATTGGATCAAGCTGGTGGACGTGCCGAAAATCCTGCGTGAACTGGCGGATGTGGAAATGCACTGCATCCAGACCAGCGGCAATTGCGTGCGCAATATAACCTCCGACCAATTCGCCGGCGCCACCGACGAGGAAATCGAGGATCCGCGCCCGTTGGCCGAAATCTTTCGCCAATGGTCGTCGTTGCATCCCGAGTTCGTTTTCCTGGCCCGCAAGTTCAAGATCGCGGTGGGCGCCACCGAGAA
>DATHLY010000119.1:0-6123 GCA_035487655.1 Rhizomicrobium sp.
TGGCGGGCGAGGTGACGAGGGTTCCATCCAGCTTCACCCGGCCTTCCAGGACCAGCTTTTCGGCGTCGCGCCGCGAGCAGATCCCCGCCCGGGCGATGACTTTTGCGATGCGCTCGCCTTCGGGCAATGCTAACTCCTGAACCATGACGGACGCTGAAGCCATAGCACTGGCGCTGGAAGAAGCGAAATCGGCGGGCGCGCGGGGCGAGGTGCCGGTGGGCGCGGTCTTGCTGGCCGCCGATGGCGCGCTTCTGGCCAAGGACGGCAACCGCATCCTGGAACACAAGGATCCCACCGCCCATGCCGAAATGCTGGTGATGCGGGCAGGCGCGAAAGCCCTGGGCAATGAACGGCTGACCGGCACCACGCTGTATGTCAGCCTGGAGCCTTGCGCCATGTGCGCCGGCGCCATGGCGATGGCGCGCATCGGCCGGCTGGTGTTCGCCGCCTGCGATCCGAAGGGTGGCGCTGTGCTGCATGGTCCGCGCTTCTTCGAACAACCCACCTGCCATCATCGCCCCGCGATCTTACAGACCGAACCGCTTGCGCTGGAGGCGGGTGAAATTCTGAAGGACTTTTTCCGGGCGAGGCGGTCGTGATAATCAAGCTCTGTTGTCATCCCCGGCGAGCATCCGCAACGCGGATGCGAGGGAAGGGGACCCAGGCGGCATCACCGTGACGGTGTCAAACACCTGGGTTCTCTTCCCTCGCCGCGCGCTGTCGCACGCGGCTCGCCGGGAATGACACCGTGGTTATCGGAAGGAGTTCTAAAACCACCCCGGCGAAAATCCGGGAAAGCCCAATTGCAGTACTTCGCGCGCCGCGATCAGCCCAATGCCGGCACCGATCAATACGTCGCTGAGAAAATGCGCGGTCAAGAGCGCGCGCGTCACCGCCAAGAGCGCGGCGACCGCAAACCAGACTGGCCACCATTCTGGCCATACGCAGGTGAAGATCACTGCCACGCAGCAGATGGTCAGCGCATGGCCGCTGGGGAAACTGTTATAGTCGGGATTGAAGGTCAGCGGCCTGAAACCATAGAGCCCCATCTCCATGTCGTCGCGCGGGCGCCTGCGGCCCAGCACCAGCTTGATCACATGCAACACGGCGCTTCCCATGGTCAGGCTGGCGATGAAGGCCAGGCTGTAATTGACCAGGCGTGTGGCATCATCGGCCAACACGCCGAAATGACGCATGCCCGCCGCGACAATGATCGCCAGGATCGCCGCTGCCAGCCAATGGCCGGCCTTGGCATAATGGGTGATGCTGTCCAACGCCTTATGCACGCGGGCGTCGACATGGTCATAGATGAAATGGGCCAGCCGGCGGTCGATCGCCAGCGCCAGAACGCCCATCAGGATGGAAAGAAAACCCGCCCACAAAAGCATGGCTGTTGCGTGCCTTGCCGGCGCGACGCTGTCAACGATTCAATGCCCTCCACCCAATGTCGCGGCGGCAGAAGGCCCCTTCCCAATGGATCAGGTCCACTGCGGCATAGGCGCGGGCCTGGGCCTCGGCCACATTTCTTCCCAGGGCGGTGACATTTAACACCCGGCCACCCACCGCCAGGATGTCGGAACCCCTTTGCTCGGTGCCGGCATGGAAAAGGGTAATCCCTGGAAGCTTCGCGGCGGTCTCGAGTCCGGAAATGACATGGCCCTTTTCATAGGATCCGGGATAGAACTTGGATGCCATCACCACCGTGAGCGCCGCCTCGTCGCGCCAATCCAAGCCCGTCAGGTTGCCGTCACGGGCCGCCAGCAGCGCCGCCAATAGATCGCTTTTCAACCTTGGCATCAGCGCCTGGCATTCCGGATCGCCGAAGCGGCAATTATATTCCACCAGTCTGGGACCCTGTTTGGTGATCATCAGGCCCAGATAGAGCACGCCCATATAGGGCATGCCCCGTCCGGCCATGGCGGCGACGGTGGGTTCGATGAATTTTTCCATCGCCACTTGTTCCAGCGCGGGCGGCAAAACCGGCGCGGGCGAATAGGCGCCCATGCCGCCGGTATTTGGACCGACATCGCCGTCGCCCACGCGTTTATGGTCCTGCGCGCCCGCCAGCGGAATGACATTGGCGCCATCGCTCAAGGCAAAGAAGCTTGCCTCTTCGCCTTGCATGAATTCCTCGACCACAATGGCATGGCCGCTTTCGCCAAAGCCGCCTTCGAACATGAAATCGATGGCCTTGTGGCTTTCGTTTCTGTCGGAGGTGATGATCACGCCTTTGCCCGCGGCCAGCCCATCGGCCTTGATCACCACCGGGTAGCCCCCAGACTCGATGAAAAGACTTTCGGCGTAACTCTTTGCCGGCTCCGGCGCGGTGAAGCGCTGATATTGCGCGGTGGGAATGCCCATCTCGCTGCAAAGGTCTTTGACGAAGCCCTTCGAGCCTTCCAGCACGGCGGCTGCCTTGGAGGGGCCAAGCGCGCGGATACCGGCTGCTTCCAGCACGTCCCACAAACCGCCCACCAGTTGGGCATCCGCAGCGATCACCGCAAAGTCGATTCGCTCTTCCACCGCGAATTTGGTGAGGCTCGCAAAATCGGTCGCGGCAATTGGCACGCGCTCCGCCACCTGGGCGATGCCGGCATTGCCGGGAGCGCAGTACAGCTTTGTCAGCAGCGGGCTTTTCGACAGCGCCCAGGCCAGCGCATGTTCGCGTCCCCCGGAACCCACCAACAGAACCTTCACTGCCACCTCGCCATTTTTCGCTGTCACCCTGTATCATAGGCCCATGAGCGACGCAGCCTTTTCGAACCTGCCGGAATTTTCGGTCACAGAATTGTCGGCCGCCCTGAAGCGCGCGGTGGAAGACCAATTCGCGATGGTCCGGGTCCGGGGCGAGATTTCGGGCCTGAAATTCCATTCCTCCGGCCATGTCTATTTCGATCTCAAGGACGACAAGGCCGTGCTGAATGCGGTGATCTGGCGCGGCACCGTGCCAAGGCTGCGCGTCCGTCCGGAAACGGGCATGGAAGTGATACTCACCGGCAAGCTCTCCACCTATGCCGGCACCTCGCGCTACCAGATCATCGTCGAACAAGTGGAGCTGGCGGGCCTGGGCGCGCTGATGGCGATGTTGGAGGAACGGCGCAAGAAACTCGCCGCCGAGGGCCTGTTCGATTCCGCGCGCAAGAAGAAGCTGCCGTTCCTGCCCGAGGTGATCGGTGTGGTGACATCGCCCACCGGCGCGGTGATCCGTGACATCATGCACCGTCTGGAAGCGCGTTTCCCCCGCCGCGTGCTGCTGTGGCCGGTAGCGGTGCAGGGCGAAAAGGCGGCCGCCGAAATCGCCGCCGCGATCGCGGGCTTCAATGCCTTCAGGCCGCCGCTGCCCAAGCCCGACCTGATCATCGTTGCGCGCGGCGGCGGCTCGGTGGAAGACTTGATGGCCTTCAACGACGAAGCGGTGGTGCGCGCCGCCGCCGCCAGCTTGATTCCGCTGATCTCGGCGGTGGGGCATGAAACCGACACGACCCTGATCGACTTTGCCGCCGATATGCGCGCGCCCACGCCCACCGCCGCCGCCGAGCTGGCGGTGCCGGTCAGGGCTGAGCTTCTGGCGCAGACGCTCGATCTGGAGCGGCGCGCCTTACGCTGTTTCAGCAAGGGCATGGAAGACCGCCGCCGCCATCTGGCGCAGCTGGTGCGCGTGCTGCCGCGCGCCGAAAGCCTGTTCGCCACGCCCCGCCAGCGGCTGGATGCCGCCTCGGACAAGCTGCAGCATGGCTTGCAGCGCAATCTGCAAGTTCATCAGGTGCGGTTGGGCAAGGCGGGTGCGCGGCTGCGTGATCGCATGCTCAGGGACCGGCTGGCAGTCTCCGGCGAGCGGACGGCGGCGCTGGGCGCGCGCGCCACGAGGGCTGAGAAAACTCGACTGGCTCAGGCGAGGCGGCATCTGGAAGGCTTGGCGCGGGAGTTGGAACTGATTTCCTATCGCTCAGTGCTGGAACGCGGTTTTGCTCTGGTCCGAGGCGCCGACGGCACTGTGCGCCGCCGGGCTCAGTCCCTGAAACCGGGCGAGGCGTTGACACTGACGTTTGCCGACGGCGAAGCCCCTGCGCAGGCGGGGGAGGGTGCTGCAACGCCGAAACCCGCGAAAAAGAAACAGGGCAGCGATCAGGGCTCGCTTTTCTGATGCTGGATTGGGTACACTTGCGCGCATGAACATCATGGAACGCGACCAGGGCGAAGCCAGGCTCCACTATCTCGACGGAGAATATGAAGTCGTCACCCCGGGAAGTTATGTCGTTTGCGCCGTAACGGGCGCCCACATTCCGCTCGACGCGCTGCGTTATTGGAGCGTGGACCTGCAGGAAGCCTATGCCAGCCCGGCCGTCGCCACGGTGCGGGCGCAGGAAAAAGGCCTTGTTCCCCGATAGAAGCCCGATGCGCCGCAGGTTCTTCATCGGCGCGTCGCTTTCCTTGGCCGCTTTGCCCGCGACCGCACAGGGTGAGGTTGGCGGCCAAGCCAACCGAACGCCGGTGCGCTTTTCCGTCACCGGCGCACTGACGCAAGGTAGCCTGGCTTTGGGAACCGCGCCGTCCGGCTCGCAGGTGGCGCTGGATGGCCGCCCGCTGCGGGTCACGGCCGATGGCCATTTCACGTTCGGCTTCGCGCCCGATCAGACCCGGGCTTCGCTGGTGACGGTGCGCTATCCCGACGGCGGCGGCGACAGCAGGAGTTTCACGCCCAGCGTCCGGCAATATGAGACCGAGCGCATCAACGGTCTGCCGCAGAAAACCGTGACGCCGCCGCCGGAAGTACAGGCGCGCATCGCCCATGAGGCAGAGACGATCTATCTGGCGCGGCTGACCGATACGGCGGGCAACGATTTCTTGTCCGGTTTCGACTGGCCGGCGCCGGGAATCCTCAGCGGCGTGTTCGGGAGCCAGCGCATCGACAATGGCGTGCCCATGGCGCCGCATTATGGTGTGGACATGGCTGCGCCTGTCGGCACGCTGATCATTGCGCCGGCTGGCGGCGTCGTCAGCATCAGCGACGATTACTATTTGGATGGCGGCTTAACCTTGATCGATCATGGCCAGGGCGTTTCCACCGCCTATCTGCACCAGAGCAAAAGGCTGGTGAAGGCGGGCGACGTGGTCAAGCGTGGGCAGCGCATCGGCCTGATCGGTGCGACCGGCCGGGCCACCGGCCCGCACCTGCACTGGGCGATGAACTGGTTCGAAGTGCGCCTGGATCCGTCGCTGTCGACCCGCAAACCCAAACCCGAGCCGCTTTAGGTGAGGACTTTTTATTCCCCCTCCCCTTGCGGGAGGGGGCAAGTCATTCAAGCAACGCGAGAATGACTTGGGGGAGGGGTGTGCGGCAACAACCCCTCCCCCAATCGTCTCTCGCTTCGCTCAAGCCGATTGCCCCCTCCCGCAAGGGGAGGGGGACAAGTTGGAAGCAAATTGACTACCGCTTCCCCACATAGCACTTGCCGTCGCCGCTTTCGAATTTGCTGTGCGCTGTCGCGGCAAAGTATTCGTCGAAGGCCTGGCGAACTTCCGGCCACTTGCCCAAACCGACCAGCGGCTTTTTGAAATAGTCGTCGCCGATCAACACGCCGCCGGAATTGAGCTGCGGCCACCAGGCTTTCAGGTCCGCCATCACCGATAGATAGTCGTGCCCGGCATCGACGTGCAGCACGTCGGGGCGAATGCCTTTGGCTTTCAGCAGTTGAAGGGCGTTGATGGAATCCAGCGCCAGGGGCACGACATAATCCTGCAGGCCTTCATTGCAGATATTGGCGGCGAATTTGTGATAGAGGCGGGGATAGCCGAATTCGAAATCCAAGTCGGGGATGAATTTCTCCCACAGATAATGTTCGGACGAGCCCAGCCAGGTATCGATGGCGATCACCACCGCGTCCAGCCTCAGCCGTTGAATCTCCTTTGCCTGCGTAACGACGGAGGCGCCTTTCCAAACCCCAACCTCGACCACCACTTTGGGAGAAACTTCCCGTATCGCCCGTGCCAGATAGGGATGCTCCGAATGCCAGCCTTGCAAGTCAGTCGCAAATCGCTCGCGCGGGAAATCCTTCAGCGGATCGCGGCCAAAGAACAGTTGATCGAGAATATGCTGCCGGACGCTCATGTCTTGGCCTTCGT
>DATHLY010000120.1:0-2460 GCA_035487655.1 Rhizomicrobium sp.
GAACATTGTTGAGATGTTTGGCTGCGAGGGCGCCCACAATAGCCGCCGGAATGAAAGCGGCGATGATGCCGAACGCGAAGCGCCGCGCTTCGGCCGAACTGGGCAATTGCACCAACGCGGTCCAGAACACATTGAAATAGATCGCCACCACCGCCAGGATCGCGCCCAGCTGGATGACGACCGTGAAGGCCTCCCAACCCTCACCCAGACCCAGCAACCGCTCGGCCACCAGAAGATGGCCGGTGGACGAGACCGGCAGAAATTCGCTCAGCCCTTCCACAATGCCCAGGATGATCGAAATGACGATGTCGTGCATGGCCGTCCGGTAAAGGGAGTCGCGGGCCAAGACCTAACATCGCGGCCCTCCCGGCGCCATCGCCGCTCCCATAAGTTTTGGTATGGTTGGCGCATGGGGCGGACGAGAATCGGGTCGGTGGGGAAAAGCGGGGGCAGAGGGTCCTGGTTTGGACGCCTGGTGTTTACCGTGTTCGTGGTGCTGGTTGGTGCCCCGGTCCTGGCGCTGCTGATCTTCCGTTTCGTGCCCGTGCCCGGAACACCGCAGATGCTGTGGAGCCTGGCCGAAGGCAAGGGCGCGCATTATGCCTGGGCCGGACGTATCGCCCCGGTGCTGGGCCGGACGGTGATCGGCTCCGAGGACCAGAATTTTTGTTCCCATCATGGCTTCGATTGGGACGAGATCGACAAAGCGGTGACGGCGCATGAACGCCACCCCAGGCAGAAGTTGCGCGGCGCCTCGACCATCAGCCAACAGACGGCGCGCACCTTGTTCCTGGGACTGCGCGGCGGCTGGGTCCGCAAAGGCGCGGAAGCCTATCTCACCGTGCTGCTGGAAGCGCTGTGGCCCAAGAAACGCATCCTCGAGGCCTATCTCAACCTGGTCGATTGGGGCCATGGCAATTTCGGCGCCGAGGCGGCGGCGCGGGCCTATTTCCACACCTCGGCGGCGGCGCTGACGCGCAGCCAGGCGGCGCGGCTGGCCGCGGTCCTGCCGGATCCCGACAAATGGAGCGCCTCCTCGCCCGGCCCCTATGTCACCGGGCGGGTGGGAACATTGATCGGCCAGGCTGGCGTGGTGACCCGGGACGGTCTGGATTCCTGCGTGAAATAATCGCCCCGCTTTGCCGGAGCAAAACCGCGCCCTATAAGACCTGATGCGCCGTTTGATTCATCTGATGCTGTCGCCAAGCTGCCGCCTCGCCCGCCTGCTGGTGGCGGAAAAGCGCGTCGCCTGCGACCCGGTCCAGGCCGAGGATGCGCGCAACCCCATGCCGGTGTTCATCGATATGGATGGAACCCGGGCGGAAGGGTTGTGGTCGATCGTCGATCATCTGGAGAGCCACTATCCCGAGCATCCGCTGGCGCCCGCCGACGATCATGAGCGGCGCGCCTCGCTGCGCTGGCTGGATTGGGCGATGGGACCGCTGCACGAACAAGTGACCCAGCGCATCGTCTACGAAAAAGCCGGACAGCGTTTCACCGGGGCGCCGGGCCGCCGCGCTCCGGACATGAACATCATTCGTGCCGGGCGCGAGGAACTCAAGCTGGCGTTGGCCACCATCGGCAAGACCGCCGAGGCCAATGGCAATCTTTCGGGACGCAACGCTTCGCTGGGCGATTTCGCGGTGGCGGCGCATCTGTCGGCGCTGGATTATTTCGGCGAGGCGCCGTGGAACGAGTTTCCCGCCGCGGCGGAATGGTATGTGCGGCTGAAATCGCGGCCCAGCTTCCGCTCCATCCTCGCCGACCGCGTGCCGGGCCCGCCGCCGGTGTCGCATTATGCCGAACTCGATTTTTAAAATAAAAGCTCGGATCGTCGAACGCGCCCGCGCGGAAGGGTTCGCCCCGGAGCATAATCTCGCGATTGCCAGCGGTGAAAAGCATGGAAGGTCGTCGTGCGAGATTATGCGACAATAAAAAAACACATCAAAGCCTTGGCCGCCGGCCAAGGCTTCGATGTCGTCGGCGTGACGCGCGCCGACGCGGCGCCTGAGGCGCATGAAGCCCTCAGCGCCTATCTCGCCGCCGGCCATCATGGCGACATGGTGTGGATGGAGGAACGCACCCAGGCGCGCGCCGATCCCATGACGCTGTGGCCGGCGGCGAAAAGCGTCATCGTGCTGGGTCTGAACTATGGCCCGTCGCAGGACCCGCTTTCGGTGCTGGCGCAAAAGGATCGCGGCGGCATTTCGGTCTATGCCAGGGCAGAGGATTATCACGACATCGTCAAGAAGAAGCTGAAAGCGGTGGCGGGTGAAATTTTCCGCCAACATGGCGCGGAGGTGAAAGTGTTCGTCGATACCGCGCCGGTGATGGAAAAGCCGCTGGCGCAGAAGGCGGGCCTGGGCTGGCAGGGCAAGCATACCAATCTGGTCAGCCGCGACTTCGGCTCCTGGTTGTTCCTGGGTTCGATCTTCACCACTTTGGATCTGCCGCCCGACC
>DATHLY010000121.1:0-7407 GCA_035487655.1 Rhizomicrobium sp.
AGAACACTGGTGGCGGCATCCGCAAGCACATGCACGTAAGCCGCGCGCATATTGTTGTCATGACCGTGGGAGTGACCATGATCATGGCCATGATGGGAATTATCGTCTTTCAGGATCAGCGCGCTGACCAGGTTGACCACAAGACCGATGCAGGCGATCAGAAGGGCATCGCCAAATTGCACGGCGACGGGCGTGACGATGCGCTCGACGGATTCCACAGCCACCGCCAGCGCGGTAACGCCCAGAAGAATGGCGCTGGCAAAGGCCGCCAGATCGCCGAACTTGCCCGAGCCGAAGCTGAAGCGGCCGCTTGCGGTATGGCGGCGGGCCAGCCAATAGGCGCCTGCCGCCAAGCCCAGCGCGCCCACATGGGTCGCCATATGGGCGCCGTCGGCCAACAGCGCCATGGAGTGATAGGCAAGACCGCAAACAATCTCCACGCCCATGAACACGGCCGTGACCATGGCGGCCCATTTGGCGCGCGATTCGGCGCGTGAGTGCCCCTGTCCCAGAAAGACATGGTCGCGGGTCCAGATGCCATGGTCGTGCGGGGCGGCCTCATGCGCCTGGCCGTGGCCATGATCGTGGTCATGGTCATGGTCATGGGAATGCCCATGATCATGCCCGTGCGAGTGCCCATGAGGATGCAATGTGTGATCGTGCGCCATGCCGAGAGTTTAGCGCGTTATCCGCGCAAAATCATGGGCTCAAAATTTTAAGCAATTGAGCCCAGGATTGGCAGCAGGGCACCTGCCGCAAATAAGAGACTTAGCAGCCAGAAGCGGGGATTCCTTATGGGGCGCCCGTACATCAACATGCCGGGGCAGGTAAGCCGCTTGGCCAGCTTTACAAGTCTGCCACACAGTCGCGCGCAAATTTATTGAGGGGCGCGGCAGGTGAAATTTTCCGCCCGATTGCTCTCGCCACGGCCAGTATACCGCGCTTCCAGTGGATAGCGGCAGATGGGCCGGGTGGCGGTCACCATTTTCGCATCATTCATGTGCGCGCCGATGAACAGGGACGGCGGCTGATGGCTTGTCAACCACAGGTCCAGGGCCCGGACCATGTCGTGGTCAGTGTCATCTTTGATCGGCGCACCGGTGGCGCCGCCGATATGCGAAAAGCCGGCTCCGCCGCTGCAATGGCCCATGCCGGCAAGCGGAAAGAAACGGAAAAAGTCGTCGGTCTTTTCCTGGCCATAGCGGGCGACGACGCGGTCGTAGAAATCCACATCCATCATGGGCGTGATGACGGGGTCCGCCCAACCCTGGAAGAAGATGAACTTTCCGCCGCGCGCCTTGAAGCCGTCCAGGTTCGGCTTTTCGTCGTAAACCTCTTCAAGCGTCGAACTCGACACTTTCGTCGCCAGCGCCCGCTCCGTGTCCTTGTCGAAATCGAAATTCACATTCTGGAAATTCGGATCCTGAAACACCGCTTGCCGCCAGAAATTCCAGCTGCTGCCGCCCGGCGTCGCTCCGCCGCTCTGCGCCAGCCATCCCAACTCGCCGCCGCGCACCTGGCCCGGCATCAGCCGCGTGCCGTCGGACTTGGTGGCGCCGGCATAGATGTGGCGGGCCGCTTCCACCTGCAGCGGGGTCAGGCAATCGGTCTTCTGGGTATCGCTGCATTGGAATTGGATCGGGTCCACGGTGCAGCGGCGCGGATCGGCGATGATGCCGTCTTCCAATCCATCCAGTTTATCGCAGGCCTTGACCATGCCGCGATTCAGGATCGCGACGCTCTGCGCGGTGAGGGCGCTCTGGTCCTTCATCGCTGGCATGCTGTTCCAGGTATGGCCCAGCATCAGGGACGTCCATTTCCACGGCGCGGCGCCCGCGACATAGCCATCATAGTCGGCGGGAAAGCGGGTGGCCTCCATCAAGGCATGATGGCCGCCGGCCGAGCAGGCGATGAAGTAGTTCTTGCCGGCGGGCTTGCCGTAGAAATCGCGCACCACGACCTTAGCGGCGATGGTGGAGACATGCAGCGCCCGCCACGCCCAGTCGATCATCTTTTCGGGGTGCTTGTACGCCCAACTGAGACCATAGCCGCCACCCTGGCCGTCCAGGTGGCCATTGTCGGTGGACATGGTGGCATAGCCCATTGCCAGCGCATCGCGCATGGGACCGGGCGAAATCGCACCCGCGCTGCCGCCGGAGCCTTCGCCCCGGAACTTGCCGTTCCAGCGTGAGGTCGGCGGCAGCCAGACTTCAAAGCCGATCTGAGAATCCGAAGTGGGCGTGGCGACGCCAATGGCCCGGCAGAAGGGCAAGCCGACCTTGGTACTGCCCACCGTGCCGCCATCGGGCAGGTAGCCGGCGCTTTGGATCACCGTGTTTGGCGCAATCGTCTTTCCGGCCAGCGCGGCGCAGCTCGCGGCATCGCCCTGACCGGTGGCGGGTTTCGCCGCCTGGCCGCTGGCGGCCAGCTCCGGCAACAGAGCAAAAAACGAGACAAAAGCCCTTAGCGTGCCCATGCGTCCCCCTTGTCCGTCTGCGCGCGGATTGGCGGCGACTGTTAAACGGGGCGGGGAAGTCGTCAAGCGGTGGTCCTCGCGGACCTTCACCTGTTGACGGCTTTGATCAGGTGGGCGGGGGCGAGTGCATGTAGCTCTGCACCAGAGAACCGGCGACCAGCCGCCAGCCATCCACCAGCACAAAGAAAATCAGCTTGAACGGCAAGGAGATGATCACCGGCGGCAGCATCATCATGCCCATGCTCATCAGGATCGAGGCCACCGCCATATCGATGATCAGGAAGGGCACAAAAATCAGAAAACCGATCTCAAAGGCGCGCTTGAGCTCCGACAGCATGAAGGCCGGCGCCAGGGTGGTCACCGCCACCTGGGCGGGATCGCTGGTGGGCTTCTGCTTGGCCATGTCGGAAAACAGTTTCAGGTCGGCGTCGCGCACATGCCCCAGCATGAACTTCTTCATCGGCACCAGGGCCTGGGTAAAACCCTGCTCGGTGGTGACTTGGTTGTTCATCAGGGGTTGAATTCCCTGGTGATAAGCGTCGGTCAGCGTGGGCGTCATGACGAACAAGGTCAGGAACATGGCCAGCGACACGATCACGCTGTTGGGCGGGGACTGCTGCAGGCCGAGCGCCGTTCGCAGCAGCGACAGCACCACCACGATGCGCACAAAGCTGGTCATCATGATGATGATGGATGGCGCAATCGAAAGCACCGTGATCAGCGCCACGATCTGCAGCATGCGGTCGGTGAAAAGACCGTTGCCGTTCAGGTCGATGGACAGTCCGCCATTGGCGGTGGCGCCTGCAGCGGCATTCGCCTGGGCCGCGACAGCGGCCGGCGAATTGGGCGGCGTCATGCGCAAGGTTTGCGCAAAGGCGGCGTGCGGCAGGCAAAGACCCAGGACCAGCAGGAAGGGCAGGAGGCGTTTGAGCAGCAGGATCACGGCGCGCTCGCTTTATTGGCGGGAATGCCGCTTTCGATGACGGAGGCGCCATCGGGACCGGACAGAACCAGATGCTCGACATCATCGCGCCGAAATATGATCAGACGCTGACGCGGCCCCACCATCAGCGTTTCCACCACTTGCAGACGCTTGATGCTGGTGGGCCTGGTGACGCCCGGCACGCCGAAGCGCCGCGCCAGCAGGCCGGCGCCGCCGACCATGGCGAGCACCAGGAGCAACGCGCCGAAATAACGGAGAACGTCGATGAATTCCATGAGCGGGATTAACGAGCATCAAGCTTAATCGCGGGTTAAGCGGCGGCAGATCATGCCCGGCAAAAATTGCGCGCCGTTAAGCCGTGCTTAAGCATGGCGGGCGCAGGCTGGGTTCGAATTCAGGGCTAACAAAAGGTTACCGCGATGGACCTGCATGATTTGCCGCTGCTCTCGATGCTGCGCGAGCGCATGACCTGGCTCAACCAACGCCAGGACCTGCTGTCGCAGAACGTCGCCAATGCCGACACCCCGCGCTATGTGGCGCGCGATCTCAAGGATCTCGATTTCGACCGGATGGTGGGTGCGAGCCAGGCCGGAACCAAGTTGATGACGACCAATGTGCGTCACATCGCCATTTCGTCCCTGCATTCTGGCAAGTTCGAGGATCACGAAACGCCCGACCAGGAATCCAACCCCAACGGCAATGCGGTGTCGCTGGAGGTGGAGATGATCAAGGTCGCCGACACCCAGGCCCAGTATGCGGCCGCCGCCAACCTCTATGCCAAGGCCGTGACCATGATGAAGACGGCGATCGGACGTTGATGAGCGCTTCTAACGACAGGAGATCATGATGGACTTCTCGAAATCCATGGCGGTCGCCGCCTCCGGCATGCGCGCCCAAACCGAGCGCATGAAGACCATTTCGGAGAATATCGCCAACGCCAATTCGACGTCTCCGGTCAAGGGCGCCGATACTTATCGTCGCAAGGTCGCCACCATCCAGCCCGACTTCGACCGCGAATTGGATGCCACCATGGTCAAGGCCGGCAAGCCGCTTGCCGACAGGAGCGATTTCCGCAGCCAGTATGATCCGGGCAATCCCAATGCCGACAAGCAGGGCTATGTGAAGCTGCCCAATGTCGACAGTCTGGTGGAAATCATGGACATGCGCGAGGCGCAGCGTTCCTACGAAGCCGACCTGTCGGTGTTGGAGTCCACCAAGCAGATGTTGGTCAAGACTGTCGATCTTTTAAACAAGTGACGCGCAGCGTCATCCCCGCGCAAGCGGGGATCCAGTAAGAGAGAAAAGTCATGGCCATTCCTGCCGCCGCAGCCGCCGCCTACCGCGCCGCCGCCCAGATCGCGACGACGCCAACGGCTTCCAACGCCATCGTTCCGGCCGATATTCAGGGCGGCAATTTCTCCGACTTTCTGTCGGGCGCGATCAAAGACTCGATCGGCACCATGCGCCAGGGCGAACATGCCGCCAGTCAGCAGGTGCAAGGCAAGGCCAATTTGGTGGATGTGGTCCAGTCGGTGAACGCCGCCGAACTCACCTTGGACACGGTGGTGGCGGTGCGCGACAAGGTCGTGGCTGCCTATCAATCCATCATGAACATGCCCATCTAATCCAGTTTGACAGAGAGAAAAATGGACCCCGCAAGCACTATCGATTTTGCCCGCAGCTCCATCCTGGTTCTGCTGGAGATCATCGCTCCCTGCATGCTCACCGCCTTGGTTGTGGGACTTGGCATCGGGCTGCTGCAAGCCGTGACCCAGATTCAGGAACAGACGCTGGTGTTCGTGCCCAAGATCGTGGCCATCTTCGTCGTGCTGCTCTTGGCGCTTCCTTTTGCCGGCGCGGCCATGGGCGGGCTGATGACCGACATCGCCAATCGTATTGCGGCCTATTGAATCAAGGGGCGAGACCGCTCCCAACGTCCGGATGCAGCCAGTCTGATGACCGTCCATCTTCCCGCGCTGTCCGGCATCATCCTGACCTATCTTCTGGTGTTCAGCCGCGTCGGCGCGATGGTGATGCTGTTGCCCGCGATCGGGGAAATGGGCGTGCCCAGCCGCGTGCGTCTGGTCCTGGCGCTGGCCGTGGCTTTTGCGCTGACGCCCCAAGTGCAAAACAGTTATCCCGCGGTTCAGCCGGAAAGCACCACGTCTCTTGTGATCCTGATCGCGCAGGAGGTCACGGCCGGCGTTCTGGTAGGCGCCATGGCGCGCATCATCATGAGCGCGCTTCAGGTGGCGGGTTATCTGATCGCAACCCAGACGGGTTTGGCCTATGCCCAGACCATCGATCCCACCCAGAATACACAAGGCGCGGTGCTGGGCAATTTCATGACCTTGCTGGGCACCACGCTTATATTTCTCACCAACCTGCATCACCTGGCCATCGGCGCCATCGCCGGCAGCTATCATATGCTGCCGCCGGGCGGTCATCTGCCGACCGGTGACATGGCGCAGCTGGTGATTCAGCTGACCTCTTCGTCTTTTGCCTTGGGCTTTCAATTGGCGGCGCCGTTCTTGGTGTTCGGCTTCGCGGTCTATGCGGGGCTGGGCGTTTTGGCGCGGCTGATGCCGCAATTGCAGATTTTCTTTGTCGCCGTGCCGCTCAACATCCTGTGCGGCTTTCTCATCATGCTGGCCTTGATCGGCTCGCTGATGACGGTATTTTTGACGTACTACACCAACTCCATGGCGACGTTCCTCTAAAGCCATGGCGGAAGACCAGGACAAAGCGCAACAGACCGAAGAGCCGACAGCAAAACGGCTCGAACAGGCGCACGAGCATGGCGATGTGGTCAAATCCGCCGAGCTCACCACCTTCATTCTTTTGGCCGGCGGCACGCTCGCCATCGCCATGTTCGGCAAATATGCCGCCCTCAGCCTGGCGCATTTCTTGAGCCTGTTCCTGCAGCAGCCCGAAGCCATGAGCGTGGACGGCGCGGGCCTTCAGGCCATGATGCGTCTGCTTCTGCCGAAGCTCGCAATGACCTTGGCGCCTTTTTTCGCGATCATGATCGCGGCCGGACTCGCCGGCCATATGCTGCAAAGCAGGCCCAGTCTCTCATTCGACAAGGTCATTCCCGATTTTTCAAAACTTTCCCCCATGGCCGGATTCAAGCGGCTGTTCGGCGCGGAAGGCTGGATGAATCTGCTCAAGGGCCTGGCCAAGATGGCGGTGGTAGGCCTGGCAATCTGGACCCAGCTCTGGCCCGAACGCGGCGGATTGGAATCCATTCTCAATCAATCAACGGTTGCCGTTCTCAGCGACATGTCGCGGCTCCTGTTCAAGGTGATGATGGCCTCGCTCGTGTCACTCGGCGTGATTGCGGGCCTGGACTATTTCTGGCAGCGCATGCGCTTTATGGCGCGCAATCGCATGTCCAAGCAGGAGATCAAAGAGGAATATCGCCAAAATGAAGGCGATCCCACCATCAAGGCCAAGATCCGCCAGCTTCGCCATGAACGCGCCAAGAAGCGCATGATGGCCTCGGTGCCGCATGCCAGCGTGGTGATCATGAACCCGACCCACTATGCGGTGGCGCTGAAATATGAGAGCGGAAAAATGGCGGCGCCGGTCTGCGTCGCCAAGGGCATCGATGCACTGGCGCTCCGCATCCGCGCGGTGGCGGAAGAAAATGACGTGCCGGTGGTTGAAAATCCGCCCCTGGCGCGCGCCCTTCATGCCGCGGTCGAGATTGATGATCCCATTCCGCCGGAACATTTCAGGGCGGTGGCGCAGGTCATCGGCTATGTGATGCGGTTGCAAGGCAAGCTCCCCGGCCGCGCGGAATAAGCGCGGCAATTTTGTGCTCTGAGTGCGTCGCGCGTGCTCACGTGCTCTTCGCACGCTCCGCGCGACGCTCCTGCTCAGATCACAAAATTTCTCGCGCTTACCTGCGCGGACACCCCATGATTCGGCCGTTAACCTGTGCGGCGAACGGGCTCGCGAACGGCGTTCGGAGTTCCAAAATTAA